>NZ_JAPTFO010000029.1:0-49127 GCF_030985515.1 Stenotrophomonas sp. Sm10 | reverse complement strand
GTGCAGGACACGCCGTAAACCCATCCCTGGGGGCTCGATGGCGCCATCCATGGCGCCAACGGTCCTGCACAGCCACACCGCCCCACCCTCGACAGTGTCCCGATGACGGTCGGTAGATCCACGCCATGCGTGGATGAATCTCTTTCAGATATCGAATCAATTCGGGGTCCGATACCTTTTTCTGGGGGAAAAGGGTGTGACCGCAAGCGCCATTCCGGCAGATCGCGGACATCTGTCGAAGGCGGGGTGGGTCCGGTTGCGGGGGCGTGAGCCGCATGGATGCGGCGACCGAGCTTACATGGACGTACTTGCAGCGGCCCCCGCAACCGGACCCACCCCGCCATCCCACGGAATGCACGCTGTTGCTGTTGCTGTTGCTGTTGCTTCGGCAGGTGCAGGGCTGCAAGCCCTGCCGAACACCCCCCTACTTTGCCTGCTCGCAGAACTTCTGCCGGTACTCGAGTGCCTTCGGCATCAACGCCTGCAGGTTCTGGATACGGGTACCCGGGTTCGGGTGAGTCGACGCGAACTCCGGCGGTGACTGGCCACCACTGGCCTGGCCCATGCGCTGCCACAGCGGCACCGCCTCGCGCGGGTCGAAGCACGCCGCCGCAGCCAGCATCAGTCCCACTTCATCGGCCTGCGTCTCGTGGCTGCGCGCATAGGGCAGCAGATACCCGTAGCCCATCGCCGACATCATCATCTGTTGCTGCTGCGCATCCATGCCGCTGGCGGCGCCGGCCATCTGCCCGATCTGGGTCAGCTTCTGCTGCGCCATCCGCTGCGCACCGTGGCGCAGCAGCGCATGGGCAATCTCGTGGCCCATCACCACCGCCATCGCGTCGCGCGTGCGCGCCACCGGCACCAGGCCGGTATAGACCGCCATCTTGCCACCAGGCAGGCAGAATGCGTTGGCCTGTTCAGATGGGATCACGTTGACTTCCCACTGGAAATCACGCGCGAAATGCGCCGGCTGAACGCCGTGCTCCTGCGCCAGTGCAGTCTCCACCACATCAACCTTGGCAATCAGGCGCTGGGCGATGTCGCGCACATCGCGCGCGATCGGCGCGTTGGAGTCCATCGGCGGCTCCTCCGAGAGGATCTGCTGGTAGGCCTGCAGGCCCAAGGCGGTCTCCTGGCGGGCGTCCAGGCTGCTGTCAATCATCACCTTCTCGCCAGTGTAGGGGTCCACCGTGCGATTGGAAAACCAGTAGAAGAGCGCATAGCCGGCGGCCAGCAACAGCACCCACCAGCGGATGTTGCCAAACAGGCCGCGACGCTGCGGGCCTTGGGGCGAGCGGGAAAAGGGATCATTGCGCATCAGGGGTCGTCCAGCAGGCCCCGCCGGCCGGCGGGCACGGCGCAATCTTAGTGCGCGGGCGCCAGCAGCGGGTGAAGCCCGGTGCCGCTCAGATGCCCCGCACCAGGCGGAAACCGATGCGCGCGCTGGTGGTGTCCGAATCCTGCGACTGCCGCCACGCCGCACGGGTCTGCTCCGGCGCGTTGGCCCAGTTGCCCCCGCGGATCACCCGTGCGCGGCAGCCCGGGTTGAACCAGGCCGCGCCATCGGAGGGCGCGCGCCGGTAGCTGGCATGCCAGCAATCGGCCACCCACTCGCTGAGATTGCCCGCCATGTCGTGCAGGCCGAAGGCATTGGCCTGGAAACTGGCCACCGGCGCGGGCCCCCACCAGCCATCGCCATAGCCGATGAAGGCGTTGTGCCAGTGCCGTCCCGATGGCGAGACATCCTTGCTGCCAGTGAAGTTGCCAGCGCCGGGCGGCGGCGTGCCGGCGGCGCCCCACGGATAGCGGCCACTGCTGCCGGCGCGCAGCGCGTATTCGAACTCGGCCTCGCTGGGCAACCGGTAGCTGCGCCCGGTCTGCTCGGACAACCACGCCGCATAGTTTTCGGCATCGCGGATACTGACATGCATCACCGGCAAATTGGCCATCGCGAGGCCACCGTCGTAGTCCGAACGCCAGTCCACGCCGCTGCGGCGGATGAAGTTGCCGCTGCGTTCGTCATAGACCACCGAATGGCCGCGACGGGTCGCACGCGGGCGCGCGTTGGTCGCCTTCACGTAGCGCTGGAAATCGCTGACCGTGACCTCAGTGATCGCCATCGCGAAGCCTCGATCAAAGCGTACATAATGCGATGGCCGCTCGGCATCGCTGGCGCCCGGCTCGGCATCACCGGCCCCCATCTGGAAGCCGCCGTGCGGGACCACCACCATCTGCGGCCCGCGCCCGCCATCGCGCATGGCATCGCTGAATACCTGCCCCGGGCGGAAGCTGCCGTAGTGCGTGGCCAGGTCAATGCGCTCACGCAGCTGGGCCACCACCGGGTCTCCCGGCAGGGCGATGCGCAGGGCCTCGGCCAGCTTCTCGCGTGCCGGCTTCAGGCCCTGCGGCGTGGACAGGTCGCGCAGGCCGTCATCGCGCAGCTGCAGCAACACCGCCGCACGGATCTGCTCGATGCGCTCGAACGCGTCGGCAATGGTCGGCGATGAGTCGCGCACCTTGCTGGCTTCGGCCAACCAAGTGCCCGCGCTGGCGAAATCGCGCGCGCGTGCAGCATCTTCGGCGCGGCGGATCAGCCCGCTTTCGGCTGCGGCCAGTCCCTGCCGCGCACGGCTGTTGTTCCCATCCAGTGCCAGTGCCTCGCGGAAGTTGCCAATAGCCCCGTCCCCGTCTTCGCCGATCCGGTCCGAGCGCAGGTCCTCTTCACCGGCGCGGTTGTAAGCGACCACCCGCTGGGCAAGCTCCACCCGACCCTGCAGTGCGCGCACCTTCCCGTCCTTCGGCGCCAGCGTCAGCAGAACCAGCGCCTGGCGGCTGGCCTCGGCCAGCGCCTCGCGCTGCCTGAGCGGCCGCACCAGCAGCGCATCCGCCTGCTGCTGCAGCCGCTGGCGGGCACGCTGCAGGCCTTGGCGGGCCTGGCGGTCATCCGGATCCTCTTCCTGTACCGCCAGCCACAGTGGAATGGCGGCATCGGCATCCTCGTACAGCCGGCCCTCGTTGAAGGCCTGTCCGGCCGCGCGGCGCAACTGCGCCAGGCTTCGCCCCTGTCGGTCCACCCGCGGCGGCGTCCATTGCTGCACATCCTCGGCGGCATCCTCGCCGGCGATGGTCACGCTGCCCTGCCCGGCCTGTGGACGCTCGTCGCTGTCTGTGTTCGCAGACAGGCGCGTCCCTTCCCCGGCACTGGGGTCCACTGCCGTGGGGGGCGACGGCGTGCAGCCGGCCAGGGCCACGGCCACGGCGGTGCACAGCACGGACGACAGCGGAAAACGCAAGCAGGATCTCCTTCGGCAGGGACGCGCACCGACGTTAGGCTATTCTCCCCTGCCTGAGCAAACCCGAGTAGTAGGCCCTGACCCGTGGCAACCTGGATCACCACCCCCGCCGAGCTGGATGCGTACTTCCAGCAGCGTCCGGCCCGCATCGGCCTGGACACCGAATTCATCCGTGAACGCACCTTCTGGCCGCAGTTGGCTTTGGTGCAGATGGCGGTCGGGCAGGACATCCTGCTGATCGATCCGCTGATTCCCGGCATGACCGAGGCGCTGGCGCCCTGGCTGGCCGATGAATCGATCACCAAGGTGATGCACAGCGCCAGCGAAGACCTGGTCGCCTTCAAGTGGGCGTGCGGCGTGCTGCCGCGACCGCTGTTCGACACACAGATCGGCGCCTCGCTGGCCGGCATTGGTGGCGGCATGGGCTACCAGAAGCTGGTCGCGGAAATCACCGGCGTGGCGCTGGCCAAGGGCGAAACCCGCTCGGACTGGATGCGCCGTCCGCTCTCGGAGTCGCAACTGCAATACGCCGCCGACGACGTCGAGCATCTGTTCGCGCTGCATGACGCCATTGATGCCAAGTTGCAGGCGCTGGGCCGCCAACAGTGGCTGCACGACGACGGCGAGCGCCTGCTGGCCAGCGTCGCCAATGACGAGGACCGCTGGCCACATCTGGCGATGCGCTCAGCGCAGTTTCTCGATGCTCCCGCGCAGCGCCGCCTGCTGCGCCTGCTGCGCTGGCGTGATGTGCAGGCACGCAGCAGCGACCGCCCGCGCAGCTGGATCCTGGACAACGAACTGGCCGCCACGCTGGCACGCACGCCACCGGCCGATGCCGCCGCGCTGACCACGCTGTTTGAACAGTTCCCGAAGGCACCGCGCAAGCTGGCAGGCGCGGTGTGGCAGGCGCTGGACACGCCGCTGGCCGATGAGGCCGAGGCACCGCTGGCGTTGCCCGCCAACGACACCAACAAGCAGGCACTGAAGAGGCTGCAGGACGCCGTTGCCGAGCGCAGCCGCGAGCTGGGCCTGCCGGATGGCGTGCTGGCCTCGCGCAAGCATCTGGAAAGCTACCTGGAGCGCCGCCAATGGCCGGCCGCTCTGGCCGGCTGGCGCCAGCAGGAACTGGAGTCGCGGCTGCAGGCGCTGCTGCCGGCACGCTGAAGCGCCGAGCACGGCGCCGGATTGCGGTCCGGCTACCGTCGAAGGCCACGAAAAAGGGCGACCCGGATCACCGGGCCGCCCTTTGCATTCCAGCAGTGCGATGGCGGGAAGACCCGCCACCGTGGCAACGCCTTACCAGTTCATGTTCAGCGAGACACCCACGGTGCGCGGTTCGTTGTAGACCGCCGCCATGTAGTTCTCGATCACACCCTTGAGGTTCTTCTCGTTGGTGATGTTGCGCGCGAACAGCGCAACTTCGTAGGCACCGTAGTTGCCCGAGTAGCCGATCTTCAGGCCACCTTCGAAGTCACCCTTGGAGTTGAACTCCTTGCTGTCGTACAGCACGAAGCTGGTGTAACCCTGCTTGTTCCAGTCGGTGGACACGAACATGGTGCCAGCGTCGCTGACCGGGAAGTCGTAGCGGGCAGCCAGGTTCACGTTGTACTTCGGTGCGTTCGGCAGCGGGTTGCCGTCGATCTGCGCGAAGGTGTTGGCGCCGACCTTGATGGTCGGGTCATTCACCGTGCACACCACCTGGCCGTTGAGGCCGCAGACCTGTGCGTAGACGCGCTGGTCCTTGATTTCGCTGTGCAGCAGGCTCAGGCCGGCGCTCAAGGTCAGGTTCGGGATCGGGCGCAGCTCCATGTCTGCTTCGAAACCATAGGCCCTGGCCTTGTCGGCGTTGAACAGCACGCCGTTGCCGTCCGAATCGTTGCCGTTGAGCTGGATGTCGTTGACGGTGTAGGTGAACGCGGTGGCGTTCAAGCGCAGGCGGTTGTCCCACAGGCTGCTCTTCACGCCCGCTTCCCAGGACAGGATGGTCTCGGAATCGGCGGTGGTGAAGTCGGCATTGAACACCGCCGAGCGGCCCTGGATGGTCGGGCCGCGGAAGCCGCGGGCGACCTTGGCATAGACGCTCACGTCCGGCGTGATCTGATACATCGCGCTCAGATCCCAGCTCGGGGTGGTGTCGGACATCTTGACGTCGGTGCGGCCCTTGTAGGTGACCACGCCGGCAGCGGTGTCGGCGGTCTTCAGCAGGCGGGTGTGCTTCTCGTCCCTGGTCTGGCGCAGGCCGGCGGTGACGGTGAACTTGTCGGTGAAGGCGTAGCTCAGCTGGCCGAAACCGGCCCACGAGGTGTTCTTGTTGCGCAGGCGCACCCAGTTGTTCGGGTTGCGTGCCGCGCCCTGCAGGAACCAGGCGCGCTGGTAGAAGTCGGTGGTGTCGCTGCCGTTGAAGTAGAACGCACCGGCCTGCCACTGCAGCGCGCTGTCGTCATGGCTGGCCAGGCGGAATTCCTGGGTCCACTGGTCCAGGTCGCGGATGCGGCCCATCGACTGGCCGTAGCCGTTCGGCACGCCGTTCACCGGGAAGTTCACCGCAGCGCCGCCGTCGGTGTCGCCACGGCTGTAGCCGGAGGTGGTTTCGTAGGCGGTGATCGAGGTGAAGTCGATCGCGCCGAAGTCGTAACGTGCCTTCACCGAGCCGCCGTAGGTCTTGTAGGCCTGCGGATTGTTGTCGGCTTCGTCGTAGGCAACCTTGTCGCGCGGCACGTTGGTCTTGTTCGAGCCCTTGGTCAGCGCACCGCGCAGGAACAGGGTCGAGGTACCTTCGTAATCACGAGCATGGGCCGAGGCCAGGATCGAGAACTGGTCGCTCGGGGTCAGCAGCAGCTGCGCGCGCACGTTGCGGTCATCGAAGCCGCCCATGGCGTTCTTCTTCGGGCTGACCGTGCCGTCGGCGCTCGGGCCCCTGTAGGTGTTGTCGACGTAGTCGTCGCGGTGCTGGTACAGGGCCGACACGCGGAACGAGGCGATGTCGTTGATCGGGCCGCCGAAGCCGCCGTCGATCGACACGCTGTTGTAGGTGGCGTAGCTGGCGCTGACGCGGCCGGTGTAGTCCTGGGTCGGCTTCAGGGTGTCGAACTTGACGATGCCGGCGGTGGTGTTGCGGCCGAACAGCGAGCCCTGCGGGCCGCGCAGCACTTCCACCTGGTCTACGTCATAGACCGGGTTGGACTTCAGCACCACGTGCTCCAGCACCACGTCGTCCTGGATGATCGAGACCGGCTGCGAGGCACCCAGGTAGAAGTCGATGTTGCCCAGGCCGCGGATGTAGAAGCGCGGGAAGATACGGCCGGTGGTGGTTTCCGCATACAGGCTCGGCACGCGGCCGGACAGCGCCAGCAGGGTGTCGTCGCCGCCAGCGGTGAAGTCGCGCATGCGCTCGCCCTGCACCACGCCGACCGAAACCGGCACTTCCTGCAGGTTCTGCTCACGGTGTTCGGCGGTCACGGTGATCGTGTCCAGGCCGGTCGGGGTCGGCGCGCTGTCCTGCGCGGCGGCGCCGAAGCTGCCGACCAGGGCCAGACCGGCACAGGCCAGTGCCAGCGGGTGGCGGCGGAAGGAAACAAGGGAAGACGACAGACCCGACAGGCGGCGGGAATCGGTATGGGAGGGCATGCAATGCTCTGAGGAGGCGTCCGAGCGGCCTGCGCGGGCCGGGCGGCAAAAAGGAGGAAAACTGCGCAAGCGGCCATTATCCCCCAAATTGTTACGATTTCGTTGCGCAGCACCCAAACCCGGCGAAACAAGCGCTTCCGGCACAGTTACAGGGCATTCCGCACGCCCTGAAGGCTTGACTCAGGGCAGCGGGGTCAACGCGACATCGACCATCGCCAGCAGGCGCTCGCGGCTGATGCCGTCACGCGCCTGCACCGAGATGCCATGCAGCACCGTGGCGAAGTGGTCGCCCAGCGCCTGCACCGCCGCGTCGTCGGCCAGCTCCCCCTCGGCCTGCGCCTGCTGCAGCCGCGCGATGATCGCCGCCGTGCGCTGGCGACGATGACTGGCCAGCCAGTCCCGCACGCCTTCGCCATCGGGCGACACGCTGCTGGCCGAGGACACCACCAGGCAACCATGCGGGCGCCCGCGACGGGTGTAGGTCATCACCGCCTCGCGCAGCATCGAACCGATCGCCTCACGCAATGTTGCCTGCTCCAGCGCGCGCGGCGCGAAACCGCCCTCGCCTTCTTCGTACAGCGCCACGGCTTCGCGGAACAACTGCTCCTTGCTGCCGAACGCGGCGTAGATGCGTGCAGAGGCAATGCCCAGTGCTTCGACCAGTGCCGACATCGACGTGCCTTCATAGCCGTGCTGCCAGAACAGCAGCATCGCCTTGCGCAACGCCTGGTCCCTGTCGAATTCGCGCGGTCGCCCTGCCATCTGCCTGCCTGCTCCAGTGAGGCGCGCAGTGTAACGCGGGTGTTGACCATCGCGAGAGTCGCGCCTATTCTTTGTCGACCGACAAATAATTGGAGCAACACATGCAGACCCTCAAGGGCCCCAGCCTGCACCTGGCGCAGTTCGCCGGCGACCAGGCCCCGTTCAACTCACTTGCCAGCATTGCCGCGTGGGCCGCCGGCCACGGTTTCAAGGCGCTGCAGATTCCCGCGTGGGATGCACGCCTGTTCGACCTGGCCACCGCCGCCGACAGCCAGGACTACTGCGACGACATCCGTGGCACCCTGGCCGAGCACGGCCTGCAGGTCAGTGAGCTGACCACCCACATCCTCGGCCAGCTGGTGGCCGTGCATCCGGCCTACGATGAACTCTGCGATGGCTTCGCGCCGGAAGCACTGCGCGGCAATCCGCAGGCCCGCACGGAATGGGCACAGCAGCAGCTGCACCTGGCCGCTCGCGCCTCGCGCCGTCTTGGGTTGCAGGACATGGGCACCTTCTCCGGCTCGTTCGCCTGGCCCTACCTGTTCCCGTTCCCGCAGCGCCCGCCGGGCCTGGTCGATGCCGCGTTCGATGAACTGGCGCGACGCTGGCGACCGATCCTCGACACCTGCGAGGACAACGGCATCAACCTCTGCTACGAGATCCATCCCAGCGAAGACCTGCACGACGGCACCAGCTTCGAGCGCTTCTTCGAGCGCGTCGGCCAGCACGAGCGCTGCCGCATCCTGTTTGATCCCAGCCACTTCGTGCTGCAGCAGCTGGACTATCTGGAGTATCTGGACATCTACCACCCACTGATCCGCATGTTCCACGTCAAGGATGCGGAGTTCCGCCCCAGCGGCCGCCAGGGCATCTATGGCGGTTATGCCGACTGGACCCAGCGCGCAGGTCGCTTCCGCTCGCTGGGCGATGGGCAGGTCGACTTCAAGTCGATCTTCTCCAAGCTGGCGCAGTACGACTACCAGGGCTGGGCAACGCTGGAATGGGAGTGCTGCCTGAAGGACCAGGAAGCTGGCGCGCGCGAAGGCGCCGCGTTCATCCGCGACCACATCATTCCGGTCACCGACAAGATCTTCGACGACTTCGCCGGTGCACCGATCAGCACCGCACAGATGCAGCAGATGCTCGGCATTGCCTGAGCCCCAACGGAGCATTCCCCCATGACCACCTTCCTTTCCGCCGGCGCTGCCGGCGACGCTTCGCTGCGCCACCACTACCTGCGCATCGACGGCCAGCGCGTGCATTGCGTGTCCGCGGGTCACGGTGAACCCGTATTGCTGATTCCCGGCTGGCCGCAGACCTGGTACGCCTGGCGCCATGTGCTGCACGCCCTGGCCGAAGCCGGCTTCGAAGCCATCGCGGTCGATCCGCCGGGCATCGGCGAATCCGATCGCCCCAGCCACGGCTACGACACCGGCAGTGCCGCCGCCGTCCTGCACCAGACCATGCGGGCGCTGGGCCACGAGCGCTACCAGGTAGTCGGACATGACATCGGTATGTGGATTGCCTATGCACTGGCCAGCGACCAGCCGCAGGCCGTGCGCCAGCTGGCGGTCACCGAAGCGGTGATTCCCGGCCTCGCGCCGGAACCCGGCATTTTCGCCGCACCGGCCGACAACATCTTCCTCTGGCACTTCATGTTCAACCAGGTCGCGGACCTGCCCGAAGCACTGATCAGTGGCCGCGAACGCGCCTACCTGGAGTTCATGTTCGACCGCTGGTCGTACCGCCGTGACGCGGTGGCTGCCGACACCTACATCGCCGCCTACAGCCGCCCCGGCGCACTGCGGGCAGGCTTCGCCTGGTACCGCGCGATTCCGGAGACCATCCGCCAGAACAAGCTGCGCGCGCAGCGCCGGCTGCCGATGCCGGTGCTCGCGATCGGCGCCGAACACGCCACCGCCGATGCGCCGATGCTGACCCTGCAACCGCATGCCGATGATGTGCGCGGCAGCATCGTGCCGGGCTGCGGCCACTTCATCATGGAAGAAGCGCCCCAGGCGTTCCTCGAACAGTTGTTGCCGTTCCTGCAGGAGGCACGCCATGCTGCTTGAGCCGGCACTGCAGCAGTTCGTTGACGCCGTCGCGGCCCATCCGCTGCCGGAGGACCTGCGCGAACTGCGCGCGATCAGCGAGAACGCGCTGCCACAGCTGCAGGGCGCGCCCCAGCCGGTAGCACATGTGGTCGAACACACCGTGATCGCTCGCGACGGGCAGGCGCTGGAGCTCCGCCTCTACACGCCGCAAGGACTGTCCCATGGGCCCGCGCCGGCCCTGCTGTTCGCTCATGGGGGTGGCTGGTTCCAGTGTTCGCTGGCGGTCTATGACGGTCCTTGCCGTGCGCTGGCCAATGCCAGCGGCTGCGTGGTCGCCGCCGTGGGCTACCGGCTGGCGCCGGAGCACCCGTTCCCAGTGCCGCTGTACGACATCGCTGACGCCTGGCAGTGGCTGCAGGACCACGCCGAGCGCCTCGGGCTGGACCCGCAGCGATTGGCGATCGGCGGCGACAGCGCCGGTGGCAATCTGGCCACCGCCTGCTGCCTGCTGCTGCGCGATCTCGGCCTGCCGCAACCGTGCCACCAACTGCTGCTGTATCCGGCGCTGGATGCCGGCATGGACAGCGATTCCTACCGCGACTACGCCGCTGGCTACTACCTCAGCGCCGAACTGATGCAGCGCTGCTGGCAGGCCTATCTGGGGGATCTGGCCGAGCCGCCGGCGCTGGCTTCGCCGGCCCACGCAACCGACCTGAAGGGGCTGGCGCCCGCCTCCGTGCTCAGCTGTGAGCACGACCCGCTGCGCGACGAGGCCGAATACTACGCGCGACGCCTGCAGGCCGAGGGTATCGCCTGCACGCTGGAGCAACTGCCCGGGATGATCCATGCCTGCATGCACCTGCAGGCGGTGAGCACCGCCACTGCAGTGGCGGTACAACGCGCGGGCAATCTGCTGCGCCACGCCTTGGCCTGAAACGGCCCGGGACGGCGGTGGATCCCGTCCCTGCCCCGTCCCGGCCGGGCGCTTGGCAAGCGCGGCAGGCGGCGCTACACTGAAAGCCTGCCGTGGGGCCATAGCTCAGCTGGGAGAGCGCGTCGTTCGCAATGACGAGGTCAGGAGTTCGATCCTCCTTGGCTCCACCACTCTTCAGAAGAACCCGCAGATCGCCATGATCTGCGGGTTTTTTCTTTTCAGCGCCTCCGGCTCAGGCCGGCTCCTGGTCTCCATCCTTGCGTTGCGGGCCGCGCGAGTGCGTATCACGCACCTGTTGATCGCGCTGCCCCGGCCGCTGCTTGGCCACATCGTCCTGCTTCCTGTCCTGGCGGCTTTCCTGGATGCCCTGCTTCGGGTCCTGATCCCTGCTTTGCTCGTTCATCGAAAACTCCCTCGCCGGCAGCAGGCCAGCGCTGCCACCACGCTAGAGGTTGCCGGGTGAGCCGCAGGTCAGTCCCGCGCCAACATCCTGTGCAGGAAGCGGCTTGCCGCCACCGCCCCGCCCAGCCAGAATGCGGGGCACCACGCTCACCGGTGTGCCATGCCCTCCTCTGCCCAGCACGCAGCCCACGCGTTGCCGATGCTCCTCAATGCGACCGACGGCAGCATCCAGCTCGGCATCCTGCCAGCATTGATCGGCCCCACCTTGTTACTGGACGAAGCGCGTGCCGCCTTTGCCCCGCTGGTCCGAGGGGAGCGCGATGTCGGCACCGGCTATCGCTGGCTCAGCCTGCACCGGCTCAGCCTGGGCGGTGTGCCCGCTGGCATCAGCCTGTGCTTCCACGGGCAACAGCTCGACATGGTGACGATCGGCGTCGATCTGCCTGGTGCGACACTGGAAGACGGCTGGCCGACCCAGGCCGCGATCGATGCCGAAGTCGCTTTCATGCGGCGCACCTTGGCCACGGCACTGGGGCGCAAACTGGCAGGTGGCCGCGCCCGGTTCGACTGGGGCGAAGCCTGGGCCGGTTTCGATCCGAAGGGCTTCATGGCCAGCAGCGGCATCCGCTACGCGCCACGCTCCTGACCCCGCTCAGGTACGTGTGATCGACACCCCACCTTCCACACGCATCGCGGTTCCGGTAACGAAACTGCTTTCATCGCTGGCCAGGAACAGCGCCGCGTTGGCGATCTCCTCCGGCTCGGCCATGCGCTTCAATGCGTGCAGCGCGCGCACGAAGTCGCGGGCATCGCCGGTGGGTGCGGCCTGCCGCCCCATCTCGGTATCGGTACCACCGGGCAGCAGCACATTGCTGCGTACGCCGCGCGCACCGTATTCGGCGGCGATCACCTGGCTCAGGCCGATCAGCCCGGCCTTGCTCGACGCATAGGCCGCCATGCCCGGGAAGCCCACGGTGTGACCGACGAAAGTGCCAACGAACACCAGCGAGCCGCCGCCGCGCGCCAGCAGTGCCGGCAACTGCGCACGTGCGGCATGGAACGCGGCATCCAGATTGGTGGCCATCACTTCACGCCAAGCGTCCACCGGGAACTCCGCTGCCGGCACGCCCGGCCCGAGCATGCCAGCATTGTTGAGCGCGATGTCCAGGCCGCCGAAGGACTGCTGGGCCAGATCGACCAGCGCTTGTGCCGTGCCCGGGTCAGCCACGTCAGCGGCATGCGCCACGGCTTCGCCACCGGCGGCGCGAATCTGCTCGACCAGCGCCTGCAGCGGCTCCGGCCGCCGTGCGTTGAGCACCAGCTTCGCCCCTTCGGCGGCGAAGCGCAGCGCGCTGGCGCGGCCAATGCCAGCGCTGGCACCGGTGATGAGAGCGATCTTGTTGTTCAGGCGCATGGTCGTGGTGCCGGTTGTGAAGTGGCCGCCACGATGCCGCGCCTTCGGCCTGCCAACACTCCGTTTCCGGGCCTGGCCCGTCGGTGCAGGAAACGGAGTTTCCGCAGAACCGGCGCGTGCCAGAATCCGGCCATGGACAGTACCGCCACCACCGCCCTCGATGCCCGCGTCGAACGGGTCTGCCGCCACCTGCAGACCAGCCTCGACGAACCCTCACTGCAGGAACTGGCCGACATCGCCGGCTGCAGCCCGACCCGGCTGCACCGCCTGTTCAAGCAGGCCACAGGGTTGACCCCCAAGCAGTACGCTGCCGCGCTGCGCGCCGACCGCCTGCGCACCGGGCTTGAACAGCAGGAACGCATCACCGATGCCTTCCATGATGCCGGCTTCGGTTCCAGTGGGCGCTTCTACGAGAACGCACCGAAGTTGCTGGGCATGACGCCCAAGCAATGGCGCGCAGGTGGTCGCGGCGAAGTCATCCACTTCGCGCTTGCCGAAAGTTCACTGGGCAGCGTGCTGGTGGCCAGCAGTGCCACCGGCGTGGTCGCGATACTGCTCGGCGACGATCCGGAGACGCTGCTGCAGTCATTGCAGCAACGCTTCCGCCAGGCCGAACTGATTGGCGCCGACCAGGGCTATGAGCAACTGGTGGCGCAGGTCGTGGGCCTGGTCGAGGATCCTTCGCGGGGCGCCACGCTGCCGCTGGATATCCGCGGCACCGCATTCCAGCAACGGGTGTGGCAGGCCTTGCAGCAGATCCCACGTGGCCAGACCGCCTCGTATGCCGACATCGCCGCGCGCATCGGCGCGCCGCGATCAAGCCGTGCGGTGGCTCGCGCCTGCGCCAGCAATCCACTGGCGGTGGCCGTCCCTTGCCACCGCGTCGTACGTCGCGATGGGGACCTGTCCGGCTATGCGTGGGGCGTAGCGCGCAAGCGCGAACTGCTGCGCCGGGAAAAGGCCTCGACTGCCTGACGTGGGTGCCGACCTTGGTCGGCACGCCCAGCTTCCGGTAGGTGCCGACCTTGGTTGGCACACCGCCAAGCCCTCAATCCAGCTTCACCACCAGCTTGCCGAAGTTGTGCCCCTTCAACAGCCCGAAGAACGCCTCCGGCGCATTCTCCAGCCCTTCCACCACATCCTCGCGGTACTGGATGCGGCCTTCGCGCAGCCACTGCGGCATCTCGCGTTCGAAGTCCGGCCACAGGTGGTTGAAGTCGTGCACGATGAAACCGCGCACGGTCAGGCGCTGGCGCAGAATCTGGCTGAACAGTGCGGGCAACCGGTCCGGACCGGGCTGCTCGACGCCGCGCTCGTTGTAGGTGGCGATGGTGCCGCACACTGGAACGCGGGCGAAGTCGTTGAGCAGCGGCAGCACTGCATCCAGCACGTGCCCGCCCACGTTCTCGAAATACACGTCGATACCCGCAGGAACCGCTGCGCGCAGCTGCGCGGCGAAATCAGCGGCGCGATGATCCAGCGCCACGTCCACCCCCAACGTCTGCAGGTAAGCGCGCTTGGCTTCGCCACCGGCGATGGCGACCACGCGCGCGCCCTGCAACTTGGCCAGCTGCGCCACGGTCGCGCCCACCGGCCCGGTCGCGGCAGCCACCACCAACGTCTCGCCCGGCTTCAGACGGGCGATTTCATGCAGGCTGGAATAGGCGGTGAAGCCGGGCATGCCATATACCCCCAGCGCCGTACTCAGCGGCAGCCCGGCCGGATCCAGCCGGCGCCCCAGTGCCTTGGCCGGCAGCACCGCGTGGGTCTGCCAGCCACCCGGTGCCAGCACCAGCTCACCTGTGGCTACGCCCTCGGCGTTCGACTGCAACTCCTCGGCCACGGTCTGCCCTTCCATCACCGCGCCCACCGCCACCGGCGCGGCGTACGACGGGCCCTCGTCCATGCGTCCACGCATGTACGGGTCAAGCGACAGATAGCGGTTGCGCAGCAGTACCTCGCCGTCCGCCGGTACCGGCAGCGCTGCCTGCTCCAGGCGGAAGTTGGCCGCAGTGGGCGCTCCCTGCGGACGCGACGCAAGCACGATGCGGGAGGTGATCGAGGAATCGGACATGGCCAAGTCTCTGCTGTTGCCAGCATTGGGAAAGGAGTACCGACACTACGCCGCAGCCATCCCCGATGGCGCCCACGAAAACAGCGTTCCATCGCCAAGCTTGGCCTTGGCCGCGTGCAGCCCTTGCCGGCGCAGCTTTGCCGATCACCGTGGCCCGCTGAATTCCGCCGCAGGCGATGATCACCGCGTCGCGGCGCCGATGAACCGGCACTCAGGGCACTGCCCTCTGCCCCGTGACGGAGGATCAAGCACTTGCATCCACGCAGACGGCAATGTGAAGGTTTTTTGCCAAAATGCTTGCCGTAGGCGGCCGACCTCCGTAATATGCGCGTCCTTGGCAGCGACCTCGCTGCAATGAACTACGTGGCCGAGTAGCTCAGTTGGTAGAGCAGGGGATTGAAAATCCCCGTGTCGGCGGTTCGATTCCGTCCTCGGCCACCACGTTTTGAGAGCCTGCAGAAATGCAGGTCTTTTTTTCCGGGAATCGCGATTGATTGCGGTTGCCACACAATTTGGCCGAGTAGCTCAGTTGGTAGAGCAGGGGATTGAAAATCCCCGTGTCGGCGGTTCGATTCCGTCTTCGGCCACCATCTTCAGAGACCTGCAGAAATGCAGGTCTTTTTTTTTTGCGTGACCGTGCCTGCCGGCTCTGTAGTACTGTCCTTGGTCCACTGTATGGAGCACTGATGACATGGATGACGCACCTTCTCTACCCCAACTGCAGCAATCGCTGCGACGCCTGCACTGGCTGGTTGCCGGGCTGTCCATGTTGTTGCTGGGCCTGGCCGCAGTCACGGCCTGGCTGCTTTCGCAGCGCGATGCCCCATTACACGTCGATCATTTGAGCACGCGGCAGCTGCAGGTACTCGACGAGCACGGCGTGGTGCGGGTGGAGATTGGCCAGGACAGCGCAGAAGACGGGCGACGAAGCCGCGCCGCGGGCATCCTGATTTTCGATGCTTCCGGCGCCGAGCGAGGCGGCCTGAGTACATTCGAGGACGACAGCGTCGCTCTTGCCCTGGATGCCCCGAAGGGACAGGGCGAGGACCGGTGGCGGGACCGGGCCGGACTCCGTGTGGACGCCGACGGCTCCGCGCAACTGCTGCTCACCGACAATCTGACCCGCGGCGCAGTACGCCTGCATTCCAAGGGAACCGGCGGCGGAGGGCTGGACACCTTCAAATGGGATATGAGCAGCGGCATGCTGCATACGCGAACGCTTACTTTTGACGGCGACGAGCGCAGTCAACGCCCGTTCGAGCAGTAGTTGCAAAAGTCGGCGGCAATGGTTGCCGGCGCATGGAACCTTTACACGTGGCCTTGGCCGCTCGCCTAAGCTCAGGACTCCTGAACGGAGTACGCCGATGCCTCTGCGCCCTGCCCTGCTCGCATTCCTGCTGCTCGCCACCTGCCCGGCCTTGGCCGCCGAGCCGGTGCGCGCGGTCGACGCGCTGGATATTGACCGCTACGCCGGCCAGTGGCACGAGATTGCGCATCTTCCTGTTTCGTTCCAGAAGCAATGCGTGGGCGATATCACCGCCAACTACGGGCTGCGCCGCGATGGCCGCATCAGCGTTACCAATGCCTGCCGCAACGGCGACGGAGAACGCGTGGTTGCTGAAGGCGTGGCGCGCCCGGTTGCCGGCCATCCCGGCCAGTTGCAGGTGCGCTTCGTGCCGGACTGGCTGAGCTGGGTGCCGCTGGTCTGGGCCGACTACTGGGTCCTGGCCCTGGACCCGGACTATCAGTGGGCGTTGGTCGGTGAACCGGACCGCAAGTACCTGTGGATTCTCTCGCGCCTGCCGGAAATGGATCGCGCCCGGTTCGAACAGCTGAAAGAAAAAGCCGAAGCCATGGGCTACGACCTCGGCCCACTGCGCCTGATGGCCCCGATCCGCGATACACCCACCGACTGAACCTCCCCGCATCCGGCGCACCACGCGCGCGCCATCCGGCGCCGCGCACGCCCGGCCGCCATCTTCACGCGCTACCCTCTGCGACGGGTCGCCACAGGCGATCCAAACGACCATACGCCATAGTATGCTTATCCAACGCACCCCTTCAGAGGAACTGCGCCCATGCTCCACCGTTTCCGTATCGCCTTGATCGTCCTGTGCACCCTCGCCCTTGTTGCCTGCAACAACGGCATCGTCAAGCGTGTTTCGGAACCGGCGGCCAGCCTCCAGCAGCTGACCGTGCGCGCCGACGGCAACTGGACCGTGGCCCTGCGCCTGCAGAACTACAGCTCCATGCCCATGACCTTCGATGACGTCGCGCTGGCGCTGACCGTCGGCGACAGCGACGCCGGCACCCTGCAGGCCAAGCCGGGCATCTCCATTGGCGGCACCTCAGCCGATGTCATCAATGTTGACCTCGTGCCCAGCTCGGCCGCACGCCTGGTGGTGGCCGACGCGCTGGCCAGCAACCGCACCCTGGCTTACGGCCTGAAGGGAACGGTGGCGGCCACGCCGCAGGAAAAGAAGCAGCGCAGCTTCGATATCAGCAGCCGCAGCACCCTCAACCAGGCGCCCGGCCTGCCGGGCGTGCTGCGCTGATTTCCACCTTCCGTCGCGGCGCCTGGCGCCACTCTCCCCTGCCCTGATCAAACCGAGACGTACCGATGAGCAGCTACACCGCCCCGCTTTCCGACCTCCGTTTCGCCCTGCACGACGTGCTCAAGGTCGAACCCCTGTTCGCCCGCCTGGGCTTCACCGACGCCACCGCCGACGTGGTCGATGCCGTGCTGGAGGAAGCCGGCCGCTTCAGCGCTACCGTGCTGGCCCCGCTCAACAGCGTCGGCGACGAGATCGGCTGCGTGCTCGACCAGGCCACCGGTGAAGTGACCACCCCGCCCGGCTTCAAGCAGGCCTACGACCAGTTCGTCGATGGCGGCTGGACCGGCCTGACCGCCTCGCCGGAACTGGGTGGGCAGGGCCTGCCGCACACCCTGGGCGTGCCGCTCAACGAAATGATCAACGCCGCCAACCTGGCGTGGGGCAACTTCCCGCTGCTCTCGCACGGCGCCATCGAAGCGCTGAAGCAGCACGGCGAAGCCTGGCAGCACGAGGCCTTCCTCAAGCCGCTGATCGAAGGCCGCTGGACCGGCACCATGTGCCTGACCGAACCGCACTGCGGCACCGACCTGGGCCTGCTGAAGACCAAGGCCGAGCCGAATGCCGATGGCAGCTACGCGATCACCGGCACCAAGATCTTCATCACCGCCGGCGAGCACGACCTGACCGGCAACATCGTGCACCTGGTGCTGGCCAAGCTGCCCGACGCCCCTCCGGGCGCCAAGGGCATCTCGCTGTTCGTCACCCCCAAGTTCAAGGTCGACCGCGAAGGTAACGTCGGCGAGCGCAACGCACTGCGCTGCGGCTCGATCGAGCACAAGATGGGCATCAAGGGGTCGGTCACCTGCGTGATGAACTTCGATGGCGCACAGGGCTACCTGGTCGGCCAGCCGCACAAGGGCCTGCAGGCGATGTTCACCATGATGAACACCGCGCGCCTGGGCGTTGGCCTGCAGGGCATCGGCCTGTCCGAGCGCGCCTACCAGAACGCACTGAAGTACAGCCGTGAGCGCCTGCAGTCGCGCGCCCTGAGTGGCGCCAGGTTCCCGGACAAGCCGGCCGACCCGATCCTGGTCCACCCGGATGTGCGACGCATGCTGCTGACGGTGAAGTCGCTGGTCGAAGGCAGCCGCCTGTTGGCGCTGCACGCTGCCACCCTGATCGACATTGCCCACCATGCCGGGGATGCCGCCGAGCGCGAGCGCGCCGACACCCTGGTGAGCTTCCTCACGCCCATCTCGAAGGCCTGCCAGACCGAATGGGGCATCGAGAACACCTACAACGCCCTGCAGTGCTTCGGTGGCCACGGCTACATCCGCGAGCACGGCATGGAACAGCTGGCCCGCGATGCGCGCATCACCACGCTGTATGAAGGCACCACCGGCATCCAGGCGCTGGACCTGATCGGCCGCAAGACCGCCTCCAGCCAGGGCGCCGGCCTGAAGCTGATGCTGGCCGAGATCGAAGCCTTCGCCAAGGAACACGAGGGCAACGAAGCGCTGGCCGAGTTCATTGGCCCGCTGCGCGCCAAGGCCGCCGAATGGGGCAAGCTGACCCTGGACGTGCTGCAGCGCGCGGCCGCCAACCCGGACGAACTGGGTGCGGCCAGCTACGACTACCTGTTCTATTCGGGATACGTGGTGCTGGCCTACTGGTGGGCCCGCAGCGTGGCCGCCGCCGATGCCAGCGCGCACGGCGCCGCCTTCGCCCAGGGCAAGCGCGAGACCGCGCGGTTCTACTTCGCCCGCGTGCTGCCGCGCACGCTCAGCCATGCCGCCGCCATCCAGGCCGGCGCCGCCCCGCTGATGGCGATGGACGACGAGCGCTTCGGCGCCTGAGCCGGGCTGCCGCCCGGCACCCGCGGTAGTGCCGGCCGCTGGCCGGCAACCGCAAAGCAACAGCTGGATCCCGGTGGATGGCGGGGCGGTGTGGGCTGGCAGGACACGCCGTAAACCCCGCTCCGCGGTCCGGCCCAGCCGCTGGCGGCTGGGCGTTCGGGCGCTTGCGAAGCAGTGCTTCGCAAGCAAAGCGCCCTCACCCCTGGGGGCTCGATGGCGCCTTGCTCGTGTGCGCTGTCCTGCGCACACGGCAAGACCGGGGTTGGGGCGTCCTGCCCAACCCGCCCGAGGCATGCCTCGGGCCCATGGCGCCAACGGTCCTGCCAACCCACACCTCCCCGCCTCTGACAGTTCCCCGCGATCTGCGTAGATCCACGTCATGCGTGGATGAAAACCACCGAAATCCATCTGGAGAAAAGCCCCCCTTTGTTAAGGGGGGCGCGCCGATGGCGCAGGGGATAGGAGGAATGCGTGGGCATCCCAACCCGCCATCGGCGGGCTGGGATGCGGAATGCGCGGACCTGAATCTTGCGATTTGGGTTTCGCCCACAGGGCGATACCCAAATCGCAATGATTCAGGTATAAGCTGTTCTCCCGATGGAGACAGACACTACACGCTTGGGTCTGATCGAAGCCGGAGCTCCGCTTTCTGCTCCGGGCGCCGAAGCATCGCCCAACGCCACGACGCTGCATCGCCCCGGTTCGGTCCGGCTGCTCTCGCTTGATGCCCACGGACGCGTACTGGACTGGATCACCTGGCAGGACGCAGCCTGCCTCTACGCCCGCGAAGCGGTTGCCTGGACGCTGGGCGATCCCTGCCTGCACATCCACGGCGGTACCAACCGCTTCAGCGGCCTGCAGAGCGGCATGGACCTGCACCCGATCATTGCCGCCCGCGGCCACGCCCGCTCCCGCGCGATCGATCCGACACCGAACCTGACCAACCCGGCCCTGTTCGCCCGCGACGCCCATCTGTGCATGTACTGCGGCCAGCAGTTCAACCGCCCCACGCTCACCCGCGACCACGTCGTGCCGCTGTCCAAGGGCGGCCTGGATTGCTGGGAAAACGTGGTCACCGCCTGCTTCCACTGCAATTCGCGCAAGAGCGACCGCACCCCGCAGCAGGCCGGCATGCCCCTGCTGGCAGTCCCCTACCGGCCCAGCTGGATCGAGCACCTGATCCTGTCCAACCGCAACATCCTGGCCGACCAGATGGCCTTCCTGAAGGCGCAATTGCCCAAGCGGTCGAAACTGAGCACCTGAACGCCTGAAAAAATGCAACCCTCACCGTCCTGTCACGGGCGGCGGCGTTTGCTTGCCCCACCCCCGTTTGAGGGCGAAAATGGGCGTTCAGAAAAAGTGCGAACATGATGATCGACTCTGCCCGCTATCCCCGCCTCGCGCGCATCCAGACTCCGGATGACCTTCGCACGTTCGACGAATCCGAATTGAGGGCGGTCGCCGACGAACTGCGCGCCTACCTCATCGAATCGGTGGGCAAGAGCGGCGGCCACTTCGCCGCCGGCCTGGGCGTGATCGAGCTCACCGTGGCCCTGCACTACCTCTACCAGACTCCGGTCGATCAGCTGGTCTGGGACGTGGGTCACCAGACCTACCCGCACAAGATCCTGACTGGCCGCCGCGACGAGATCCATACCGTCAAGCAGAAGGACGGCGTCGCGCCGTTCCCGAAGCGCGAGGAAAGCGAGTACGACACCTTCGGCGTCGGGCACTCCTCGACCTCGATCTCGGCGGCACTGGGCATGGCCATCGCCCGCCAGTCCGAAGGCGACGACCGCAAGATCGTGGCCGTGATCGGTGACGGCGCGATGACCGCCGGCATGGCGTTCGAAGCGCTGATGCATGCCGGCGGCATGGAGCCGGAACCGAACCTGCTGGTGATCCTCAACGACAACAACATGTCGATCTCCGAGGCGGTCGGCGGCCTGACCAAGATGCTCGGCCGTGCTACCGGCAGCCGCACGCTCAATGCGCTGCGCGAAAGCGGCAAGAAGATACTCGGTGACAAGAAGAACAACCCGGCGCGCTTCGTGAAGCGCTGGGAAGAACACTGGAAGGGCATGTTCGTGCCGTCCACGATGTTCGAGGAAATGGGTTTCCACTACACCGGCCCGATCGACGGCCACGACATGCCCGCCCTGCTGTCCACGCTGAAGACGCTGCGCGCCTCCAAGGGCCCGAAGCTGCTGCACGTGATGACGACAAAGGGCAAGGGCTACGAGCCGGCTGAAGGCGATCAGATCGGCTACCACGCGGTGGGTCCGTTCGATCCGGACAAGGGCCTGGTGGCCAAGGCCGGTGCCAAGAAGCCGACCTACACCGATGTGTTCAGCGACTGGCTGTGCGATGCCGCCGCCGCCGAACCGCGCCTGTACGGCATCACCCCCGCGATGCGCGAAGGCTCCGGCCTGGTGCGTTTCAGCAAGGAATACCCGCAGCGCTACTTCGACGTGGCCATTGCCGAACAGCACGCGGTCACCCTCGCCGCCGGCATGGCGACCCAGGGGGGCAAGCCGGTGGTGGCGATCTACTCGACCTTCCTGCAGCGCGCGTACGACCAGTTGGTGCATGACGTGGCCATCCAGGACCTGGATGTGCTGTTCGCGATCGACCGCGCCGGCGTGGTCGGCCCGGACGGCGCGACCCATGCCGGCAACCTCGACCTGAGCTTCCTGCGTTGCGTGCCGAACATGGTGGTGATGGCCCCCTCCAACGAAGCAGAATGTCGGCAGATGCTCAGCACCGGCCTGCAGCACCCCGGCCCGGCAGCCGTGCGTTATCCGCGTGGCACCGGCACCGGCGTGGCTGCCGGCACCGACCTGTCCACCCTGCCGATCGGCAAGGGCGAGCTGCGCCTGCAGGGCAGCCGCATCGCCCTGCTGGCCTTCGGCAGCACGGTGGCCGCCGCCGAGCAGGTCGGCCGCGAACTGGGCCTGAGCGTGGTCAACATGCGTTTCATCAAGCCGCTGGACCGCGAGCTGTTGCTGGCTGTGGCCACCCAGCACGAGGGCCTGGTGACGATCGAAGACAACGTGGTGGCCGGTGGCGCCGGCTCCGGCGTCGGTGAGCTGCTCAACGCCGAAGGCGTGCTGCGCCCCATCCTGCACCTGGGCCTGCCCGACAGCTACCAGCACCACGCCAGCCGTGAAGACCTGCTGGCCGAAGCCGGTATCGATGCCGCGGGCATCCGCGCGGCGGTACTCAAGCGCTGGCCGCAGCTGGCCGCCGGCACACCGCCGCTCAGCGCGGCCGGCTGAGGCCGATTGCCAATCCGTGGATCCACGCATGGCGTGGATCTACTGCGGAACAGAGGCGCAGACCCACGCCAGATGCAAAGTAGATCGACGCCATGCGTGGATAGCGGGGTCCCAGAACCGGATCTGGCCGGAAGCCCCAACCCTCAGCCGTAGCTGACCGCTTCCACGAAGGCGCCGCTGGCTTCCACCCGCACCGCAGCGCGCTGCCCGGTGTCGACGAAGTGGAGACGTGCAAGGGTCTCGGCGAAATCATAGGCTCTGGCACCGTCGCGGAACTCGATCGGTTCGGGCCGGTCCGGGTGCAGCACGCGCCATTGGCGTTGCTCGCATTGCAGGCGGATCAACATGCAGCTCACTCCTTGAGGCAGCGTATCGACGGTGGCGGGATGGGCGTGCCGGTTACGGCAGACTTCATCGCGACGGATCAGGGGCACACAGGGGTGCCCTGATTCGCAGAAGATACGACGTTCAAAATGTGAGCTGTATCAGATTATTCTGATTTTCGAGGGGCGCGCTCAATTCACCTGGAACTGCGCCCGGCAGCCGTCGCTGACCCAGATGCCACGGCGGTCCCAGCCCCAGGTCTGGCCTTCGATGCAGGCACTGCGTGAATCCTGGCGGACCAGGCGCACGCCACGGCGGATGCGGGCATCGCAGTATTCCTGGCGGTGACCGTTGGAATGGCAGGTGATCACCTCGCCCCCGCCCCAGCCATCGCCACCATTGCCCCAGCCGTTGCCATGGCCACCACCCCAGCCACCGCCGCGGCGGTACTCGCCGACGAACTCGGCACGGCAGCCCTGGGTGACCCAGACGCCGTAGCGCGATTGCCCCCAGGTCTCGCCTTCCACGCACGGCGAGCCGGACAACTGGCGGATCATCCGGGCACGGCCTTCCAGGCGGCATTCATTGCTGCGGTTCTTGATCGATTCGCAGCGTACGATGCCGCCGCCGTCGCGACCGCCATAGCGATCGTCGTCATAACCGTAGCCATAGCTCTGCGCCTGCGCGCCGCCTGCGGCGGCCAACATCGGCAGCAGCGTGCAGGCCAACGTGCGCCAGGTGAGTGCCTTGCCCATCGGAATCTCCACATGAATACGATGGCGCAAGCATCCGGGATTCGCGGCCCGGCGGACAGGGGGCGCCCCCAAGGCGGTTCTTTCCCCATTCAAACAGCTCAACCGTGGCTGACTGCACCTCGGCCGGGTGGTGTCAACGTCCGAAGTGGAGTGCGTCCACGGAATTGCCAAGCGCCTCGACCCGTACCGTGCTGCACTGGCCGGTGCGGCGGTGGTGCTCCTGGGCCCGCGCTGCGGCGACATCGAAGGCCTCGGCGCCCCGTGCATAACGGGTTGCGTCATGCGCCTGCGGGTCCAGTACGGACCAGTGCCGGGCATTGCATTGAACGGTAATGACCATTGGAGACTCCTGCGGAATGGGTCAAGCCGGCGACGGAAGGCCCTGAGCACCGGTACCCCATCAGGCTAGCGATCGCGTCCGGGATGGCCCATCAGATTTGTACGAAAATGCCGCGCCGCGCTGTCAGGGCCCCCGCCATCACATCCCTGAGGCCGTTTAGTGAGTCCCCTTTCGTGACCCTTGTCACGGAGTTGGCGGAGCTTCACACTACCGTCACCAACAGGGGCCCCTTCCACATGCGCACCTTCTTCTCGCAGCAGCGTTGGACGCTGCTGAAGTTCTACTTCGTGGCCAGCTACCTCGTGCTGATCGAGGAACTGATCCGCGCCGCCATGCACTGAGCGCTTGCTGCAGGGCTATTTGCGGCAGACACTGTCGCTTTAGGCACGGAGCCCGCCCGATGAAAGCGCTTCTTCTGATTCCAGCCCTGCTGGTGCTGTCCGCCTGTGCCAACCAGCATCAGGCCGCTGCGCGTGCCGATACGGCGGCCACTTCGCCTGCCACGCCGAAGATGGGTGGCGACCGCGATGCCCACGGTTGCATCGGTTCGGCCGGCTACCAGTGGTGCGAGCACAGCCAGCGTTGCGAACGTCCGTGGGAACTGGCGCAGGCACAGGGTCTGGCCAACACCGCCGAAGCCATCGATGCCTACTGCGCGAAGCCGGCCAGCCCGGCGCGCAAGTGAGTCGCGCCGCCCATGGCCGAGCTGAGTCCGCTACCCACCCTGGCCCCGGGCCGCTACCGCCACTTCAAGGGCGGCGAGTACGAAGTGCTCGACATCGTCCGCAGCAGTGAGACCCTGCAACCGATGGTGCTGTACCGCGCGCTGTATGGCGAAGGTGGCCTGTGGGTACGCCCGTACGCCATGTTCGTCGAGCAGGTGCCGGGCGAGCACGGACCGCAACCGCGTTTCGCCCGCATCGACGCATGATGGCTCCGCTGCCGGCCTTGGCCGGCAGCGCGCGGCAACGCGGTGGGCCTGCGCTACAGTCGTACCGTCCAGTCAGTTTCTTCCCGCCACGCCGGTATCCGCTCCTGTTCGCGCTGCAAGGCAGCCGACCGCGTGCGCCAATCACTGCTGCGGGCCACCATCGAAGTAGCCTGCCGTAATGGCTTGGCTGCTGGTGGATGAAGCCACCGGCGCGCTGATCGGCGATTTCGAAGCGCGGGCAACCCGATGGAACCAGCGCTGCCTGCGCTTGACGTCCTGGAAGCGTGCGATGCTGGCCGAATCCTGGCGACGCCAACGGTACGCGGCGCGCTGCACGCTGCCAATGGCTGCTGGGCCACGGCCTACCCGCTGGACGCGCAGGAACGTGCCAGCGCATTGACCATGGCCGAACAGGCGCTGAAACTGAGCGCAATGAGCTGGAGCGGTCAATGAATTCCTATCTCTACCTTGCCGCTGCCATCGTGCTGGAAGTGATTGCCACATCACTGCTGAAGGCGTCCGACGGCATGAGCCGGCTGGCGCCGACACTGGGCGCACTGGTCGGCTATGGACTGTGCTTCTACCTGTTGTCGATGACCATGAAGTCGATCCCGACCGGCATCGCCTACGCGATCTGGTCCGGCGTCGGCATCGTGCTGATCTCGCTGATCGGGCTGGTGGTGTTCAAGCAGCGCCTGGATGCACCCGCGCTGATCGGCATCGGCCTGATCTGCGCCGGTGTACTCGTGATCAACCTGTTTTCGCGCAGCAGCGCGCACTGAGCACGCTGCTGCGCGATCAACGCTAGCTGACCTTCTTGGCCACGGTCATGCCGAGCAGGAACAGCACCACGGCGATGATGATGCCGGCCCAGAACAGGAACTTGGCGATGCCGACCGAGGCACCGGCGATGCCACCGAAGCCGAGCACGCCTGCGATCACACCGATGATGGCGAAGATGATGGCCCACTTGATCATGTCAAACCTTTCCCTGCGGGGACTGCGTACTGGATGATCAGGCTAGGCCGTCACCGATGCGGCAGTCGTGAACAGGCCGCGTGCGCGGCGTGAATCAGCGCGGACGAAAGCGCAGCTGCGCGACGGCAAACGCCAGGAACACGCTACCGACCAACCGCTCGAACCAGCGTCGCGCAAAGGGTTCGGCCAGCCAGCGGCGCAGGCCATGGCCACCGGCTGCATACATCACGTACCAGAACAGTTCGCAAGCGGCGAAGGTGGCCACCAGCACGCTGTACTGAAACGCCTGGCCACGTGACGGGTCAACGAACTGCGGCAGGAACGCCGCCGCGAACAGCAGCAGCTTGGGATTGCTCAGGCCCACCAGAAGGCCACCACGGAACACGGTCCAGGCACCAAGCGTCGGCATCATCGGCAGTGCGGCATCCACCGTCACCGCAGGCGCGGGACGGCAGCTGTCGCGCCATGCCTTCAGGCCCAGCCAGGCCAGGTAGGCCACGCCCAGATAGCGCAGCACTTCGAACAGCATCGGCGAGGAATGAAGCAATGCGCTCAGGCCAGCAGCGGACGCGGCCAGCACCAGCAGCATCGCCAGCAGGCAGCCGGCCATCGCCGGTACACTGCCGCGGAAGCCGAGTCCGACGCTGCGGCCGAGGATATGCAGCATGTTCGGCCCCGGCGTGCCACACAGAACGAACACCGTGGCGAGGAACCACCACCAGGTATGCAGGGCCATGGCGCACATCCACTTCAGAAGACCGTACCAGCATAGAGTGCGTCTGCAACGCGCGGCACATACAGCACAGCGTGGATGTGGTGGTTACAGAGGCAGGCTCAGGCCGCGTGCGCGTCGCGCCGTACCAGTACCTGGTCGATCAGGCCCCATTCGCATGCCTGCTCCGCACTCATGAAACGATCGCGGTCCAGGGTCTGCTCGACCTCCTCGACACTGCGTCCGCAATGCTGCGCATACAGCCGGGTGATGCGCTGCTTGGTGCGCTGCATTTCCTCGGCGTGGATGACGATGTCCGAAGCCTGGCCCTGTACCCCGCCCAGCGGCTGGTGCACGTGCAGGCTGGCATTGGCCAACGCCGCGCGGTGACCCGGCTCGCCGGCCATCAGCAGGAACGACCCCATCGACCGCGCGGTGCCCATGCACAGCGTATGCACCGGAGCAGAGATGTATTGCATCGTGTCGTACATCGCCAAGCCGCTGGAAATGACTCCGCCTGGCGAGTTGATGTACAGATGGATCGGCTTCTCCGGGTTTTCCGATTCCAGGAACAGCAGTTGCGCGCAGACCAGCGCCGATACGGTGTCATCGACTTCGCCGTTGAGAAAGATGATGCGCTCGCGCAGCAGCCGCGAGTAGATGTCATAGGAACGCTCGCCGCGCTCGCTGCGTTCCACCACCATCGGTACCAGCTGCATCCTGTCCCGCATGTGCCTGCTCCCTATAGCGTTCGATCCAAGCGCTGGTTCAAGCCGCGCGCATCACCGTGCGATGCTCATCGTTGGAAGCCGGCGGGATCAGAGACCGCCGGTCAGTGAGCCGATGCACGATGGTCAGCACCGTCCCTCCACCCTCATCCGCGCGCAGCCGGAAACACACCTGGCTGTGCAGATGCGGGGGATGCGCATCGCGCAGGTGGAACCCCAGCTCCCGCCCCTCCTCGCGCAGGCAAGGCTGCGGATCGGCAAGATCGGCCGCAGGCAACCAGCGCTCACGCAGCGCCGGGTCCAACAGTGCGCGCCAGACCCGTTCCGGTGGCGCTGGCAGCCACTGCTCCATCACCAACGCAGGAGCCGCTTCGTTCAGAACGTCGTCCATCAATTCATCTCCTTCAGCAGATCCTGCAAGGCATCCATACGCGCGGGCCAGTAGGCCCGGTAGCGCTGCAACCAGCGTCCGATGTGAGCCAGCCCGCGCGGATCGACCTCGTAGTAGACGAAGCGGCCTTGGCGCTGTTCGCTCACCAGCCCGGCATCGCGCAGCACCGCCAGGTGCTGGGACATCGCAGACTGGCTGATCGCCATGCCCTCGCGCAGCGCGCTGGCATGCTGCCCGCCCTCGGCCAGCTTTTCGAAGATGTGGCGGCGGGTGGGGTCGGCCAGCGCTTTGAAGAGGGCGTTCTCGATCATGACCAATACATTAGCAATCACTAATGTGTAGTGCAACTCCCGCATCGGCTGTGCTGCAATGACGGCTCCCCGGCATGGAGCTGTGCATGAAGACCCTTGGCCTGATCGGCGGCATGAGCTGGGAAAGCTCGGCGCAGTATTACCGGCTCATCAACGAGGACGTGCGGCAGCGCCTCGGTGGCGCACATTCGGCGCAGCTGCTGCTGTGGTCGGTGGACTTCGCCCCGATCAAGCAGCTGCAGCACGACGGCGACTGGGATGCACTGGGCGACCACATGGTTGAGGCCGCACGGCGCCTGCAGGCCGGTGGTGCCGAACTGCTGCTGGTCTGCACCAACACCATGCACCAACTGGCCGACCGCATCGAGGCGGCCTGCCCACTGCCACTGCTGCATATCGCCGACCCCACCGCCCAGGCCATCGTGCAGGCAGGGGCGCGAAAGGTGGGCCTGCTCGGCACCGCCTTCACCATGGAGCAGGACTTCTACCGCGGCCGGCTGCAGGATCGCTTCGGATTGGAGGTCCTGGTTCCCGAAGCCGATGATCGTCGCAGCGTGCACGACATCATCTACCAGGAACTGATCGCCGGCGTGGTCAGCGAACACTCACGACAGGTCTACGCCGGCGTGATCGAGAGACTGGTCGCGCGCGGCGCCGAGGCCATCATCCTCGGCTGTACCGAGATCATGCTGCTGGTACGGCCGGAGGACAGCACAGTGCCGCTGTTCGATACCACTGCACTGCATGCGCGGGCCGCCGTGGACGCGGCGCTGGCGTGAATCAATGCGCGCCGGAACGCGGAATCAGTCCGCGCCCTGCACTTCCAGCGCGGTGATCAGCCATTCGACCACCGCCTGGGAATCGCACAGGAAGAAGATGGCATCGCCGGAGCGCGCTTCGGTAAGCAGGCGATAGACCGTGATCGCCACCGCCGACTGGTTGGCGATGAACACTTCCGGGCTGCGCGGCCCTTCGCTGTGGCCGGCAACCGCGTGCAGCGCCTTGCGTGCGGCCACGGTCGCAACCGGGTCCGCGCTGCGGGTCAGTTCCGGCCCGCGCAGGCCCCAGGCAGTGAACACGTGCTTGCCCTTGAACGTGGTGTCCAGGACCCGCACCTCGGCGCCGCCTGCGTCGGCCGAGCGATGAATGACGGTACTGCTGATCAACGCAACCCCCTGTGGTCGTCGTGGTCCGCGCATCCTCCCGCACAGGCCGCCCGCACACCAGTGACGGCAGCCACAGGCTGCGCCGACAGGCGTGGAAGACATGTAAGAAGGTGTAAACCGATGCGATCGGATGTGCAGCGATGATACGGGATGTAAGCCTCTGCATGGGCCCGTGCGCACTACTAAATCCTTACTGAGCCACTTCCGGAACGATGCGTTCCGACGGCCCCGTGCTGGGTCATTCTTGCCGCCCGAATCCCCCGCTCGAGGCTCCCCATGACCCTTCGCCCGCTGCTGCCGATCACCGGTGCCGTCCTTGCCCTGCTGCTGGCCGCCACCGCCGTGGCCGCCCAGGACCACGACACTGATCACATTCCAGCGCTGCGCTGCGAATCCCAGTTCAACAAGACCGAGCAATGCCCCATTGAGGGCCCGATGCGCCTGGCCAGGCAACTGTCGGTCACCCGCTGCGTGGAGAACCAGAACTGGGGCCAGAGCCGCCGCACGTTATGGGTGACCGACGGCTGCCGCGCCGAGTTCGTCGCCGATGGATACGGGCGCTGGCCGGGACGTGGCCGCGGCCGTGACCGCGACAACGAGGGTGAACGCCTGGTCTGCGAGTCCTACGAGAACAAGGACAAGGAGTGCCGCATCCGCGTCCGCCACGAGGTGCGGCTGGTCAAGCAGAAATCGGTGACGACCTGCATCGAGGACCGCAACTGGGGCTGGGACCGTCGCGGCGTGTGGGTCAGCGACGGCTGTCGTGCCGAGTTCCGGGTGTATTGACTGCCTGCCACGCGCTGGCTGTGGCGCATGCGCGGACACGGCCGACGTGATCGATAGACTGGGCGCAACCAGCCCAGGAGCTTCGATGGTGCCGCCCGATCCTTCCTCGACGACGCTGCATATCCGCGAGGCAATGCCCGCCGACGTTCCCGCGTTGATCGCGCTCGACAGCGTTGCGGCCCACGATCCGCGGCGCGCACGGCAGATCAGCGACTGGCAGGCCAGCGGTGGCATGCACGTGGCCGAACGGTCCGGCCAGCTGGCCGGTTACCTGGTCATCCATCGTCATTTCTTCGGCGAAGCCTTCGTCGAGATGCTCATGGTGGCGCGCGAACAACGCAGACAGGACGCCGGCGCCGCCCTGCTGCGCCATGCCATCGCGCTGCAGGGGCAAGGCAAGCTGTTTACTTCGACGAATGCATCCAACACCAGCATGCAACGCCTGCTCGCCGCCTCGGGTTTCATCGAAAGTGGCATCGTGCATGGATTGGACGAAGGCGATCCGGAACTGATCTACTGCTTTGCCGGCAGCTGATCGAGATACACGGCCACCTTGGCGTCCAGCAGGTCCATCAACAGCGGATCCATGCAGCGATAGTCGTCGGGGATGTCCAGGCAATGCAGGCGCTTGTGTTCCAGCAGTCGCGCGTACGTGGCCTGCAGGCGATGCTGGTGCTTGGCCTCCATCGCGAAGATGACATCGGCCCAGCGGATATCCGCCGGGCCGATGGGGCGTCGTGCGTGCGGGCTGGTACCGGCCGACAGCGCGTTGAAGCCGGGCCGCCGTCGCCACATGGCTTCGGCGGTCGGGCTGCGCAGCTGGTTGCGGCTGCAGACGAACAGCAGGTTGATCATTCCTGTTCCTGCAGTTGGCGGGCGCTGAGGACCGGATAGGTGAAGCCCAGCTGGCGTGCGCGCGCGAGCTTGGCATCGCGCGTATACAGCAGCTTCCAGTTCTTCTCGGGCTTGTAGCTGTAGGCAGTCGTGGCGCGGCCGCCACCACGGTTGCGGGCCTGGCTGCGACGCCAGGCACGGTTTCTTGCAGATTCCATGATGTGTTCTCGTGAGTACCGGGTTCAGCAGCCGCGGTAGTACGAGTGGCGCGCAGCATACACCGCACGCACAAAAAAAACCCACGCATCGCTGCGCGGGCTTCTTGATTCATCACAGTGGTCGGGACGGCCGGATTCGAACCGACGACCCTCTGCCCCCAGGCATCATCACTGGTTGCCCCATCCCGTTGATCTATAAGGGTTTCAGGCCTGCACCGGGCCTCCCATAAGTGCCGATTGAGGCCCAATTCAATCAATTACTTCCGCGCTGATAGGGTTGCAGCCACCGGGACTAAACATGGCTCCGCATCTGCTGCGGCCCTGCCCTCATCTACGCCCTACGGGCGTCGCTCGGACGGAGCTTGGTCACCGGCGGCGGCTTGGCGGGCTCCAATGACCGCACCCTCCTGCCTCGGACTATTCCGGCGGAGAAAAACCGTGTGCTTGACCCAAAACGAAAAACTTGTACGCGTTCGGGAATCGAACAGCGCCTGGATGTGAGCTGGCCGCCAACTCTAGTGCGTACGAAAGAGATGAGAAATTCTCGCCGGGGACCGGCGGATGCCGCAGCGCCATGCCCTTGTCGTCAGTAAAATGAGTGAACTCGTGGACCATCGTGCCAACCTTTGAGGGTTCACCAATGTGATTGGCGGGCAGCATAGATAGGGACCAAAATACAGGGCATGCGTGAATTACGTATGGAGCACCTGACTGCACATAAGCAATGGTGTCTGCCGGCACTTCGTCAGCATTGCACCGGCAGGAGAGGGACACCGGCGGCTTCGGGGTCACTCCGTCTCCCGAAATTCTCCAGATGATCGCCATCAAAGTGCTATCAACCAGCGCATCATCTTCGTTGACATCTTCACCGGCAACGACGTTGACGTCCGGGCCATGCTCCCCGAAGTAGCGCGTATAGTGAACTGAGGGGCTGAACCTCAGCCACAACTCAGTTTCAGATGTTGTATCGACCTCAGTCATCTGCTGGAGCTGGCTCAGCGCATTTCCTGCACCAATCGTTACCCCAGCCAATACACTCTGAAAAATTGCACTTTTTTGGCCGAAGGCGGGGTGCCGGCCGGATCGACACATGCCACAGGTTCAAGAAACTCCCCCGCCCGGGCTTGCTTCATTGTTCTTCCAGTAACGGGTACAACAACCGTGCGGGGTGCGGGATACGCACTTTGCCACTTGCCTGATTGCCGCTTTATGGGCCCAGCTTCCGCATTCCTGCCGTCGGCGGTGCGATAGGAAATCGGGGCTCGCAAGCCAATGGTGTAACTCAGCCCTGGCGACAGACTATAGCCACTTGCAAGATTTATATCTAGGCTGAAACTGCCGCCAGGAGGTATGGACAAAGAACTCGGAGTTTCGGAGAGCGTATCCCTCATTATCCCGAAGAACTGGACTTCGCGCCCATCCTGCTGTTTCACTATGAAGGGATCATCCAACAACATTTTGCGAGCATTGAGCGTCGGCAGAGAAGACTCAGCGACTACCGCAACCTGGTCACCGACATTCGAGAGCTTCAACGCGATTGAAGTTTCTCCCAGGTCGCCCTTCAGCGGAACTATTTCGACTTGTAGCCGAGCGTCGGCCATCGCAACATTGCTGCTACAAAGCGCGATGAACAGCATTGCCACTTTAATGGGTGATTTCATTCCGCCACCCGCCTTCTTCCATGATTCAGGATGCGTTATTAACATACAGATCAGCATTTTCCAACCCGAACCTCAGCCATCGATCTGTAGGACTTCCCCGAACCGCAGATTAAATTTTCGAACCGCCATAAGAATCACGTTTTTGCAGGCACTGACCTCCAGGATCTTTTGCTACCGCGCCTACGCCACTGTGCCGAGCTCGGCCATCATCGCAAAGGCCATCGCCGGCGAGACCGTTGGACTTCAGTGAAGCGTCGAAGAACTACGCCTTTCGCCTGGCAATCGAGCGCATCAGCGGAGAGCCGCGAGTTCCAGGACGTCCGCGAGTCAATCAGCTTGGATCGGCATGCATCAGGTGTCACTCCAGGAGATCCGCAGGCTTGGCGGTGCTCTTCCACACAACCGTCGAGGTTGGTCGGAAGAACAAGTGCAGCACCTTCTCACACACAGCTCGCCGGCGATGACCGAGGTGTATCTGGAAGGCCACGAAAGGCCGTGGACCGAGATCAACACGGGCATCCTCGCCATTCGATAGGGTGGCGATAGGGTGCACAACGAAGAAGGGCCTGCACCGTATGGCGCAAGCCCTTGTTCTATCGCTGCTTTTGGTCGGGACGGCCGGATTCGAACCGACGACCCTCTGCCCCCCAGGCAGATGCGCTACCAGGCTGCGCTACGCCCCGACTGATGCTGCGATGTGCCCGCCAGTGCGGCGGGCCGTGAAGTATAGCGGATTACGATGGAAATGGGATCAGCGGCGCAACAACTGCAGCACTTCTTCCAGCTCCATGCGCACCTGCTTGATGATCTGGTTGCTCAGCGCCGATTCCTCGCGGGCATCGGGACCGTCCAGACGCAGGCGTGCACCACCGATGGTGTAGCCCTGTTCGTACAGCAGGCTGCGGATCTGCCGGACCATCAGCACGTCGTGGCGCTGGTAGTAGCGGCGGTTGCCTCGGCGCTTGGCCGGCTCAAGGCTGGGAAACTCGGTTTCCCAGTAGCGCAGGACGTGCGGCTTGACGTCGCACAGCTCGCTGACTTCACCGATGGTGAAGTAGCGCTTGGCCGGAATCGGCGGTAGTTCGCGGTTACTGCCCGGATCCAGCATAAGCTTCCACCCTCTCCTTGAGCTTCTGGCCCGGACGGAAGGTGACCACCGTACGGGCGGAAATCGGAATTTCCTCGCCGGTCTTGGGGTTGCGACCCGGGCGCTGGTTCTTGCGCCGCAGATCGAAATTACCGAAGCCCGACAGCTTCACCTGACGTCCCTGTTCCAATGCTTCACGCAGCACATCGAAAAACGCGTCGACGAATTCCTTGGCTTCCCGCTTGTTCAGACCGACTTCGTCGAACAGCTTTTCCGCCATCTCCGCCTTGGTCAATGCCATTGCCTGCTACCCCCGAGTGCTGCCCGCTCAGCCGCGGATCCGGGCGTGATGTTCACGCTCGATGGCAGTGACCGCCTCGGCCACCACCGCATCCACGTCGCGGTCCGTCAGAGTGCGCGACTTGTCCTGCAAAATCAAGCCCATAGCGAGACTCTTGAATCCCGGCTCGACGCCCTGGCCGACATAGCGGTCGAACAGGTTCAGGTCGCGCAGCAGCGGGCCGGCGGCCTGGCGGACGGTCGCCGCCAGATCGGCCCAGGCCACCTGTTCAGGCACCAGGAATGCCAGGTCGCGGCGCACCGCCGGGAAGCGCGACAGTTCGCCGGCACGCGGCAGGCGGCGGGCGGTCAGCGGTTCCAGGTCCAGTTCGAAGGCGTAGACGTCGGCTTCGATGTCCATCGCCCTGGCCAGGCGCGGGTGAACCTGGCCGATCCAGCCGATCGCCACGCCATCGCGCAACACCTCGGCCGAACGCGCCGGGTGGCCGTAGGCGCGGGTGGACGCACGGAACTCCAGCTGCGCGCCACTGGCGGCCGCCAGCGATTCGAGGTCACCCTTCAGGTCATGGAAATCGACCTTGCGGGTCGGCAGGCCCCACTGCACCGCCTGCGCATCACCGCAGACCGCAGCGGCCACGCGCGGGGTTTCCAGCGGTGCCGGCTGGCTTTCGCCAAGCGACGCATCTCCGGCCTGCTGGGCGAACACCCGACCCAGCTCGAACAGGCGCACGCGGCCGAGCTGGCGAGCGGCATTGCGGCCTAGGGTGGCAACCAGGCCCGGCAGCAGCGACGGGCGCATCACCGCCAGTTCGGCCGACAGCGGGTTGGCCAGCGGCACCAGAGCGTCGCGCAGCTGCCACTGGGCCAGCAGTGCGTCGTCGACGAAGGCGAAATTGACGGTTTCCTGCAGGTCGCGAGCGATCAGCTGGCGGCGCACGCTCAGCGCGTCCAGCTGGGTCTCGCTCGGCATCGCCACGCGCGAGGCACCGCCCGGCAGCGTGGTCGGGATCTGCTCGTAACCGTGGATGCGGGCCAGTTCTTCGATCAGGTCCTCTTCGATGGCGATATCGAAGCGGCGGCTCGGCGCGGTGACCTGCCAGCCGTCGGCGGTGGCGGCCACGTCCATGCCCAGCGCACGCAGGATGCGCTCGACTTCGGCATCGTCAATGGTGATGCCAAGCACGCGGGTGATGCGCGTGCGGCGCAGCACGATCGTGGCCGGCTGCGGCAGATCGGCCTCGCGCACAGCTTCGGTGACCGGCGCCGGGGTACCGCCGGCCAGGTCCAGCACCAGGCGGGTGGCGTACTCGATCGCGGTACGCGGCAGTGCCGGATCGACACCGCGCTCGAAGCGGTGGCCGGCATCGGTGTGCAGGCCCAGCTTGCGGCCACGGCCCATGATCGCGGCCGGCGCGAAGTGCGCGGCCTCCAGGAACACGGCGGTGGTCGCGTCGGTGACACGGGTGTCGAAGCCGCCCATCAGGCCGGCCAGGCCGACCGCACGATCGGCGTCGGTGACCACCAGGAAGCTGTCGTCCAGCGCGGCATCGCGGCCGTCCAGCAGCTTCAGCGTCTCGCCCGCGCGCGAACGGCGCACGGCAATGCTGCCCTGCAGGGTGGCCAGGTCGTAGGCATGCATCGGCTGGCCCAGTTCCAGCATCACGTACTGGGTGATGTCGACCAGCAGCGAGACCGGACGCACGCCACTGCGGCGCAGGCGCTCGGCCATCCACAGCGGGGTCTTGGCGGCAGCGTTGACGCCCTCGATCACACGGCCCAGATAACGCGGCGCTTCGGCGCCAGCGTCGAGCTGGATGGCCAGCTCACGGCTGCCGGCAGCCGGAATGGCGTCGGCGGCGAAATCCAGCACTTCACTGCGGGTAGCGGCGGCGACGTCGTAGGCGATGCCGCGCAGGCTGAAGCAGTCGGCGCGGTTCGGGGTCAGCTTGATTTCGATACTGGCGTCCGGCAGGCCCAGGTAGTCGACCAGGGTCTGGCCGACCGGGGCGTCATCGGGCAGTTCCAGCAGTCCGGAGGCATCGTTGTCCAGGCCCAGCTCCTTGGCCGAGCACAGCATGCCGTTGGACTCGACGCCACGCAGCTTGGCCGGCTTGATCTTCAGCTCGCCGATCTGCGCACCGACCATCGCCAGTGGCGCGACCAGGCCCGCGCGGGCGTTCGGCGCACCGCAGACGATCTGCAGCAGCTCGCCCTGCCCGGCATCGACCTTGCACACCTGCAGGCGATCGGCTTCCGGGTGGCGCGCGGCCTCGACGATGCGTGCCACGACCACGTGATCGAGGCCTTCGCCCAGCGCGGATACTTCTTCCACTTCCAGGCCGATGGCGGTCAGCACCGCGCTCAGCTCATCGCGCGAGGCGGAGGTCGGGACGTGGCTGCGCAGCCAGTTTTCGGAGAATTTCATGGTGTCACCCTGGTGGGAGGCGTGCCTCCCGTTGCGGTTTTTGTGGTCGCCCAGCGCATGCGCAAGGAGGCGTCCATCCAGAAAGGCAGCCGAGCATGGCCCGGCTCTACACGGTTGCGGCTTACGCGAACTGCTTCAGGAACCGCACATCGTTCTCGAAGAACGCGCGCAGGTCGTTGACGCCGTAGCGCAGCATCGCGAAACGCTCCACGCCCATGCCGAAGGCAAAGCCGGTGTAACGCTCCGGATCGATGCCAACATTGCGCAGCACGTTCGGATGCACCATGCCGCAGCCGAGCACTTCCAGCCAGCGGGTCGTGCCATCGGGCTGCTGCCAGGCGATGTCCACTTCCGCACCCGGTTCGACGAACGGGAAGTAGCTGGGACGGAAGCGCATCTCGAAATCGCGCTCGAAGAACGCGCGCACGAATTCCGCCAGCGTGCCCTTCAGGTCGGCGAAGGTCGAGTGCTCGTCCACCAGCAGGCCTTCGACCTGATGGAACATCGGCGAATGGGTCTGGTCGCTGTCGCTGCGGTACACCTTGCCGGCAGCGATCATGCGCAGCGGCGGCGCGTGGTCGCCCATGTAGCGCACCTGCACACCGGAGGTATGCGTGCGCAGCAGGCGGCCGTCGCCGAAGTAGAAGGTGTCGTGCATGGCGCGCGCCGGGTGGTGCGGCGGGAAATTCAGCGCCTCGAAATTGTGCCAGTCATCCTCGATCTCCGGCCCTTCCGACAGCTCGTAGCCCAGCCGGCCGAAAATACCGGTGATGCGTTCCAGGGTACGGGTGATCGGATGCAGGCCAGCGCGGTCGCCATTGCGGCCCGGCAGGGTGATGTCGATGGCTTCGGCAGCCAGCCGCGCGTCCAGTGCGGCGTCTTCCAGCAGCGCCTTGCGCTCGGCCAGCGCACGGGTCAGTGTGTCGCGGGCCTGGTTGATCGCTTCACCGGCGGCCTTGCGCTCCTCGGCCGGCAGGGTACCGAGCTGCTTGAGCTGCGAGGTGATGCTGCCGCTCTTGCCAAGCAGGGCCACGCGCAGCTGTTCCAGCACGTCAGGGCTCTGTGCGGCGGCCACATCGGCCAGCGCCTGGGTGGTGAGGGATTGGATGTCGCTCATGGGGGGCCGGAACTCCAGTCGATCTGCCATCGCGATGCGCGAAGGGCCGACCCCTGTCGCCACCGCCGTCCCCGCGCTGCCGCTGTGGCCGCACCGGGACCCAAAAAAGAATGGGGAAGGACTTGCGCCCTTCCCCATGCATTGCCTTGACCTGACACCGTTCCGAGTGAACGGTTACGGCATCGGGAAGGACTTATGCCGCCAGCGCGCCCTTGGCCTTTTCGGCCAGCGCGGCAAAACCGGCTGCGTCGTGCACGGCGATGTCAGCCAGGACCTTGCGATCCAGGGTGATGCCGGCCTTCAGCAGGCCGTTCATGAAGCGGCTGTAGCTCAGGCCGTTGATGCGGGCAGCCGCATTGATGCGGGTGATCCACAGCGAACGGAAGTTGCGCTTCTTCTGCTTACGGCCGATGTAGGCGTACTGCTGTGCCTTGATGACCGCCTGCTTGGCAACGCGGAAGACCTTGCGACGGGCGTTGTAGTAGCCCTTGGCGAGATCCAGAATCTTCTTGTGGCGGCGACGCGCCTGTACGCCACGCTTAACTCGTGCCATTTTTCAGTTCCTCAGAGGTAAGGGAGCATGCGGTCCAGACGGCCTGCGTCTTCTGCACGGACATGGCCCGTCTGACGCAGATTACGCTTACGCTTGGTCGCTTTCTTCGTGAGGATGTGGCTACGGTTGGCGTGGCCGCACTTGTACTTGCCCGAGGCGGTCTTGCGGAAACGCTTGGCCGCTGCCCGGTTGGTCTTGATCTTGGGCATTGCAATGTCCTTGATGGGATTTGACCCTGGTTTCTGACTGATCTGGCGGCGGCCTGGGCCGCTCTTTCCGTCCTGCCATGATCGGCGTACGACCCGTCCTGGGTGGGTCGAGCCGGGCATGATACAGGCAAAACGGCCCTGCCACCAGCCCCTGCCCGCCTTTCATCCGCAACCCGCCGGCCCGCCACAAAAGCAAAGGGACGCCAGCGGCGCCCCCTTACCCTGAGCCATTCAGCCAGGCGCCCCGAAAGGCAGCCCGTCAGGCTTCAGGTCTTCTTCTTCGGCGCGATCATCATGACCATCTGACGCCCTTCCAGGCGCGGACGGGATTCAATGACGATGTCCTCGCCCAGATCGGCCTCGATCCGGTTGGCCATTTCGCGGCCCAGCTCCTGGTGGCTCATTTCACGGCCACGGAAGCGGATGTTGACCTTGATCTTGTCACCATCTTCGAGGAACCCGCGCATCTTGCGCAGCTTGATCTGGTAGTCGCCCTCGTCCGTGACCGGACGGAACTTCACTTCCTTGATCTCGACCTGCTTGGTCTTCTTCTTGGCCTCGCTGGCCTTCTTCTGCGCTTCGAACTTGAACTTGCCGAAGTCCATGATCTTGCAGACCGGCGGATCGGCCTGCGGCTGGATTTCGACCAGGTCCAGGCCTTCATCTTCGGCCATGGACAGCGCTTCGTCGCGCGACAACACGCCGATCATTTCTCCGTCACTGCCGATCACGCGGACGCGCGGCACACGGATTTCCTGATTCTTGCGGTTCTGTTTGTTGTCAGGGGTGCTGATATTACGTTCTCCCAAGGGTATCGAACCGGCCCGGGTGCCTGTGCCCCCGGACCGGACCTTTGCTTACGCGCCCTCGGCGTGGAGCCGCTCGATGAAGGCCTGCAGGCTCATGCTGCCCAGGTCTTCGCCAGAACGCGTACGCACCGCCACAGCCCCATTTTCCTTCTCGCGGTCACCGATGACCAGCAGGTAGGGCACGCGCTGCAACGTATGCTCGCGGATTTTATAGCCGATCTTCTCGTTACGCAAATCCGAGCTGACGCGGAAGCCTTGCTCCGCAAGGGTTTTGGTCACGCCCGAGACATAGTCGGCCTGGGCGTCGGTGATGTTGGCCACCACCACCTGGGTCGGCGCCAGCCAGGCCGGGAACTGGCCGGCATGGTGTTCGATCAGGATGCCCAGGAAACGCTCCATCGAGCCGACGATGGCCCGGTGCAGCATCACCGGGTGCTTCTTCTGGCTGTTCTCGTCCACGTACTCGGCGCCCAGGCGGCCGGGCATCATGAAGTCGACCTGCATCGTGCCCAGCTGCCAGGTACGGCCGATGGCATCCTTCAGGTGGTACTCGATCTTCGGGCCGTAGAAGGCGCCCTCGCCCGGCAGCTCCTGCCATTCCACGCCACAGGCGGTCAGTGCCGAGCGCAGCGCGCCTTCGGCCTTGTCCCAGGTGGCGTCGTCACCCAGGCGCGATTCCGGGCGCAGCGCGATCTTGATCTGGATCTCGTCGAAGCCGAAGTGCTGGTAGACCGCCAGCGCCTGCTGGTGGAAGGCAGTCACTTCCGACTCGATCTGGTTTTCCGTGCAGAACACGTGGCCGTCGTCCTGGGTGAAGCCACGCACGCGCAGGATGCCGTGCAGCGCGCCGGACGGCTCGTTGCGGTGGCACGACCCGAACTCGCCGTAGCGGATCGGCAGGTCGCGGTAGCTGTGCAGGCCCTGGTTGAACACCTGGATGTGGCCCGGGCAGTTCATCGGCTTGACCGCGTAAGTGCGTTTCTCCGATTCGGTGAAGAACATGTTGTCCTGGTAGTTGTCCCAGTGGCCGGACTTCTTCCACAGGCTCACGTCCAGAATCTGCGGGCAACGCACTTCGCCATAGCCACTGTTGCGGTAGACCTTGCGCATGTACTGCTCCACCACCTGCCACAGCGCCCAGCCCTTCGGGTGCCAGAACACCAGGCCCGGGGCTTCTTCCTGCAGGTGGAACAGGTCCTGCTGCTTGCCGATGCGGCGGTGGTCGCGCATTTCGGCTTCTTCGATGCGCTTGATGTACGCCTCCAGCTGCTTCTTGTCGGCCCAGGCGGTGCCGTAGATGCGCTGCAGCTGCTCGTTCTGCGCGTCACCGCGCCAGTAGGCGCCGGAGATGCGGGTCAGCTTGAAGGCCTTCAGGAAGCGCGTGTTCGGCACGTGCGGGCCGCGGCACATGTCCACGTATTCCTGGTGGTAGTACATGCCCATCGCCTGGATGTCGTCGGCCATGTCCTCGATCAGGCGCAGCTTGTAGTCCTCGCCTCGGGCCTTGAAGATCTCGACCACTTCGGCGCGCGGCGTCATCTTCTTGATGACGTCGTAGTCCTGGGCGATCAGTTCACCCATGCGCTTCTCGATCGCGGCCATGTCGTCCGGGGTGAACGGGCGCTCGGAATAGATGTCGTAGTAGAAGCCTTCGGCGATCACCGGACCGATCACCATCTTCACATCCGGGTACAGCTGCTTGACGGCGTGGCCGACCAGGTGGGCGCAGGAGTGGCGGATGATCTCCACGCCCTCCTCGTCCTTGGCGGTGATGATGCGCAGGCTGGCGTCGTGGTCGATGACGTCGCTGGCATCGACCAGCACGCCATCCACGGCACCGGCGATGGTGGCCTTGGCCAGGCCGGCGCCGATCGACTGGGCAACCTCCATGACGCTCACAGGGTTTTCGAATTCGCGGCGGCTGCCGTCGGGAAGGGTAATGTTGATCATCGCAGTGGCTTCGTGCGGGCCCGCCGGGCGGGCTGGAAAGCGTTCCCGGGCCGTTGCCCGGGCAATAAAAAAGCGCCGCGAGGGCGCCTGGAACGCAGGGCCTTCGGGGGCAGGTCAACAGTGGGCGGTGGTAGTGCTCATGTCGCACGCTCGGCCGGCGCTGGGCGCGGGCCACCTTGTTCCAGTCAGGGGTTCTGCGATGATCTTAAACCAGCGCACCGGAAAGCCCAAGGGCCACCATACGGCCCGCTGAATGAGCCGCGCTGGCGGCGTGAAAACGCAATGATTACCATGTGCGCGCAGCCCGCCCCGTGCCAGCCTGCCCGCTTTCCCCCAGGACCTCGTGATGCGCCACCCGCTTCGACCGGCTGCCGCCGGCCCCGCCCGTGCCCCGCGTTCGCCGACCCGCCGCCGCGCAGGCTGCCCGCGATGATCACCGTCGGCCTCTCCACGCTGGGTTTCTGCAGCCTGGGCATGCTGGCGGCGATGTTCTCGGCACTGGCCTTCTATGCGGCCTCGCCCCACTGCCGCTGGCCGCGCCTGCGCCGCGCCGGCCGCCTGGGCCGCCAGATCGGCCTGGTCGCCGCTGCCGCCGCGCTGTGGCTGTGGATGGCCGAGCTCGGCTTTGCCGCCGGCCTGGTGGCGATGTTGTGCACCTGGATGCTCGCGGCGATGCTGCTGCCGGCGCTGGCCGCCTGGCACCGACCGGGCACGGAGTTGCCCTGATGTGGGCGCGCGCCTTCGCCGGCATCATCGTCGGCTTCCTGCTTGCAGCCGCCGTTACCGGCCTGCTCGCCTGGCTTCCGCCGGGCCCTTGGCAGCGAGCGCTGGTACCTACCCTGATCGCCTTCATCCCGCTGTGGATGCTGGCCGCCCTGTGGGCGTTCAGCTTCCGCAGCGCGCTGCGCGCCTGGCTGGTGCTGGGCGGCAGCGCCGCCACCGGCTTCGTCGTGCTCGGGCTGCTGCGCCTGACCGGCGCGGTGCAATGAGATCCACGCCATGAAGTTCAGTTCGCAGACCCTGCGCACGTTCACCACCCTGCACACCTGGGTCGGCCTGGTGGCCGGCTTCGGCCTGTTCGTGGCTTTCTACGCAGGCTCGCTGACCCTGTTCCACCATGACCTGCCGCGGTGGCAGACACCGGGCGCCGCCACGGCACTCCCGGCCAGCCTGGATGACGCCCAGTACCTGCTGGAGGACGTGCTGGCGGCGCATCCGGAAGCGCGCCGCCACGTCGGCATGACCTTCCCCGGCACCGAACACCCGCAGCCTCTGGCCTACTGGCAGGCCGATGACGGCAGCTGGCGCTATGCCTGGCCCGGCCAGATCGCCGGCAGCCCCACACCACCGCAGACCGGACTGGCCGAACTGGTCAACGAGCTCCATTACAGCCTCGGCCTGCCCGTGGCCGGGATCTACGTGATGGGCATTGTCAGCCTGCTGTACGGGATGGCACTGCTCAGCGGCCTGGTGATCCATCTGCCGAAGCTGCTCGGCGACCTGTTCGCGCTGCGTCCGGGGCGCAACCTGAAGCAGCTGTGGCAGGACGCGCACAACGTGGTCGGTGTGCTCAGCCTGCCCTTCCACCTGATGTTCGCGGTCACCGGCGCCCTGCTCTGCCTGGTGTTCGTGCAGATGGCCCTGCTCAATCCGCTGATCTACGACGGCAACGCGCTGCAGGCAGTACCGACTGCGATGGACACCGCGCCGGTGCGAAATGCCAGTGGCATCCCGGCACCGCCGGGCAGCCTGCGCGTGCTGCATGCGCGCGCACTTGAAGTGGCCCGCGCACAGGGCGTCGCCAACTTCGAACCGGCCTATCTGAAGCTGGCCAATGGCGGCGATGCCAACGCGACGATCGAGATCACCGGCGAGGCCAGTGGCACCCTCGGCCCGCTTGGTGCCGTGGCATTGGACGTCGCCACCGGCAATCTGCTCGCGTCGCAGCTGCCGGGCCAGCGCGACGCCAACCACGCCACGCTCAGCGCCGCCTACGCGTTGCACTTCGGCGAATTCGGCAATGGCGTGGTGGTCTGGCTGTACTTCCTGCTCGGACTCGGCGGTGCGTTCCTGTTCTACTCCGGCAACCTGCTGTGGATCGAGTCGCGGCGCAAGCGTCGCCAGCCGCAACAGCCACGTGCCGGTGTGAACATGGCGCGGGCCACGGTCGGCGTGTGCATCGGCCTGTGCGTGGCGATCTCGATCGCGTTCGGCACCGCACTGGTGCTGGAGCGGCTGGCACCGTCGGCGGTCGACCACGGCATCCGCTGGGCCTGCTTCGGCAGTTGGGCGGCCTGCGCGCTATGGGCCACGCTGCGCCGCCCGGCGCAGGCCGCGCGCGAACTGCTGTGGGCGGCGGCGGTCAGTACCGCGCTGGTGCCGGTGCTGCACGGCGCACTCAATGGTGACTGGCTGTGGCGCGCCGCCGCAGGGGGGCACTGGCCGCTGTTCTGGGTCGATGCCATCGCGCTGGCGATGGCCTTCGGCTTCGCGCGTCTGGCCGTGGCCAGCCAACGCCGCGCCCGCAACGGCGATCCCAACAGCGTCTGGGCCGATTGAGCCTTCGCCGGGCATGGCCCGGTGCTACTGGAAGTCGGCTTGGCACGGGCAACGACGTACACCGCAGTGTGTGTATCAGGTCGGTGACGTTGCGGCATGGGCCCAGCACGACGCGCCACCCGACACTCAATCGCCGATGCGCGCCTTCTGCCAGGGGCCCAGCATGGCATTGAGCAGGCTGGCCTGTTCGTCATCGCCGGTCAGTTCCCACATGAACACCCCGGCCAGGCCCTGCTCACGGGCGAACTGCGCACGCAGCCCGATCGAGCGCGGGTCTTCATAGCTGATGAAAATCTTCTGCGCGGCGTTGTACAGCCACGGGCTCTGCGCCTGCGGCTGCCAGTGTTTCGTCCAACCCGGCTGGTCGAGATAGCGCGCCTTGATCACCCGCCAGTCGCCGGCATCAGCCGGCGCACTGTAGGCCTGGTACAGCCCATCCGGGGCGTCGCCGGTGACCTTGAAGCCGCGCCCGTAGAACGGTACGCCCAGCACCAGCTTCCCGGCCGGCACGCCGTGCTCGCGGTAGAACTGCACCGCGCCGGCCACGTTGTTCCAGCGCCGCAGCTCCGGCGCCAGCGGATCGGCCGGCACTTCATGCAGAGGCGCATTGAAGGTCGACACCGCCGAGAAGCCGGTGCCCATGTCGTAGCTCATCAGGTTGATGAAATCGAACACCTTGGCCAGCGCCGGCAGGTCATAGCTCGCTGCTGGATCGTAGGGGCCATCGGTCTGCAGGCGACCGGCGGCCAGCGCGGCGGTCAGCAGCATCGACTGCCCCGTCCTGCGGCCGCGCGCATCGAGTGCCGCGCGGAAGGCCTGGGCAAGCCGGGTCAGATTGACGCGATCCTGCGGGCGATGCGCCAGCTCCTTCGGTCCGCCACTGACCGGGAACTCCCAATCGATGTCCACCCCGTCGAAACTGCCGGCATGGCGATCGAAGAACAGCGCCATGCACGAATCGACCAAGCGCTTGCGGCTGGCCTCGGTCAGCGCTGCATCGGAGAACCCACCGGCACCCCAGCCACCGATCGAAATCAGCGTGCGCAGGTGCGGATGCGCCTTCTTGAGTTCGGCCAGTGCGGCGAAATTCTTCGGCGCTTCCGCACCGATCGTGCAGCGCCCGTCCTCGATGGTGGAGAACGCATAGAACAGATGCGTCAGGCGCTCGGCTGGAATGCTCGAGACCGGATAGCGTTCGGCCGAGCCGCCCGGGTAGTAGGCGCCGAAGATCGGCGGCTGCGCGGGCGCCGCGTGCGCGGCGATGGGCAAGACACCGGCAATCAGCACGGCAAGGACGGCCACGGTCTGGCGGAACATGGAGATCTCCCGGTTCGAAGGCGCCGCCACGTTAGCAAACCGATGGGGCTGCGGTACGGGTATCGCGGCATGTCGTCCCATGGACAGGCGCGATCCGTGCAACCGAGACAGAACGATGGCCGCGTGGCGGCGATCATGCACTGCAGCAGGACATGCAGCGACCTGGATGAGCTTCTCTTCGCAACATCGAGGCAAAGAAAAAGCGGGCCGAAGCCCGCTTTTTCATTTGCGAAAGCGTGAGGACCAACGGTCCTCACCCACCGCACGATCAGCAGTACCGATTATTCGGCGCTGGCGCCTTCGCCTTCTTCGACTGCCTTCATCGACAGGCGGATACGGCCCTGCTTGTCGACTTCCAGCACCTTGACCTTGACCACATCGCCTTCCTTCAGCTTGTCGCCGACCTTCTCGACGCGCTCGCTGGAGATCTGCGAGACGTGGACCAGGCCATCCTTGCCCGGCAGGATGGTGACGAACGCACCGAAGTCCATGATCTTGGCGACCTTGCCTTCGTAGATGCGGCCCGGCTCGACGTCCGAGGTGATCTGCTCGATGCGGCCCTTGGCAGCCTGGGCAGCGATGGCGTTGACCGACGCGATGACGATGGTGCCGTCGTCCTGGATGTCGATCTGGGTGCCGGTTTCCTTGGTGATGGCCTGGATGGTCGAGCCGCCCTTGCCGATCACTTCGCGGATCTTGTCCGGGTGGATCTTGATGGTCAGCAGGCGCGGCGCGTAGTCCGACAGCTCTTCACGCGGAGCGGTCAGGCCGTGGGCCATCTCGCCCAGGATGTGCAGGCGGCCAGCCTTGGCCTGCTGCAGGGCCTGCTTCATGATTTCTTCGGTGATGCCTTCGATCTTGATGTCCATCTGCAGGGCGGAGATGCCCTCAGCGGTACCGGCCACCTTGAAGTCCATGTCGCCCAGGTGATCTTCGTCACCCAGGATGTCGGACAGGACCACGAAACGATCGCCTTCCTTGACCAGACCCATGGCGATACCGGCCACCGGGGCCTTCACCGGCACGCCGGCGTCCATCAGGGCCAGCGACGAGCCGCAGACCGAGGCCATCGACGAGGAACCGTTCGACTCGGTGATTTCCGAAACGACGCGGATGGTGTACGGGAAGGCTTCCAGCGACGGCATGACAGCCAGCACGCCGCGCTTGGCCAGACGACCGTGGCCGATTTCGCGGCGCTTCGGGCCCATCATGCGGCCGCACTCGCCCACCGAGAACGGAGGGAAGTTGTAGTGGAACAGGAAGTTTTCCTTGTACTCACCGGCAACGGCGTCGATGACCTGGCCATCACGGGCGGTGCCCAGGGTGATGGTCACGATGGCCTGGGTTTCGCCGCGGGTGAACAGCGAGGAACCGTGGGTACGCGGCAGCACGCCGGTCTTCACGGTGATCGGGCGGACGGTGTCCAGCGCACGGCCGTCGATGCGGACCTTGGTGTCCAGCACCGAGTCACGCATGGTGCGGTATTCCAGCTCGCCGAATTCCTTCGACAGCTCGGCCGGGTTCCAGCCTTCGGCGGCCACGCGGCCCGCCAGGGCTTCGAATACGTCCTTCTTGATCGCCGAGATGGCGTCGCGGCGCTGCAGCTTGTCACGCACCTGGAAGGCTTCGCCCAGGCGCGGGCCGATGGCTTCCTTCAGGGCGGAGATCAGCGCGTCGTTCTTGGCCGGGGCTTCCCAGGTCGACGGCTTGGTGCCGGCTTCGACGGTCAGCTCATTGATCGCGTTGATGACCTTCTGCATTTCGCGGTGACCGAAGGTCACGGCGCCCAGCATCACTTCTTCGGACAGCAGCGCGGCTTCGGATTCGACCATCAGCACGGCGTTGGAGGTACCGGCGACGACCAGTTCCAGCTGCGAGTCAGCCAGTTCGCTGACGGTCGGGTTCAGGATGTACTCGCCGTTCTTGTAACCGACCTTGGCAGCGCCGATCGGACCCATGAACGGGGTACCGGCCAGGGCCAGGGCAGCCGAGGCACCGATCAGGGCCGGGATGTCACCGTCCACGTCCGGGTTCAGCGACATCACCGTGGCGATGATCTGCACTTCGTTCTTGTAGTCCTCCGGGAACAGCGGGCGGATCGGACGGTCGATCAGGCGCGAGATCAGCGTTTCCTTCTCGGTCGCACGGCCTTCACGCTTGAAGAAACCACCCGGGATACGGCCGCCGGCGTAGAACTTTTCCTGATAATCGACGGTCAGCGGGAAGAAGTCCTGGCCTTCGCGCGCGCTCTTGGCGGCGACGGCGGTGACCAGCAGTACGGTGTCGTCCATCTTGACGATGACGGCACCGCTGGCCTGGCGGGCGACTTCGCCGGTCTCAAGCGTGACGGTGTGCTTGCCGTACTGGAAGGTTTTGGTGATTTTTGCCACGGAGGGTGTCCTTGGGGATGCTGTCTGCGAATTTGGACCGTCGGCGACCCTTGCCGCCAGCGGGTGACCGGATCGTTCCGGCCTGAATCGGGGATTGCGGTACTACAAAACAAAACCGCGGCGCATCGCTGCGCCGCGGGGAATTCGTTGCTTAGCGACGCAGGCCAAGCTTCTCGATCAGGGCCTTGTAACGCTCGACGTCCTTCTTCTTCAGGTAGTCGAGCAGGCTGCGACGGCGGTTGACCATCTGCAGCAGGCCGCGGCGGCTGTGGTGGTCCTTCTTGTGGGTCTTGAAGTGGCCGGTCAGCAGTTCGATGCGGGCGGTCAGCAGGGCCACCTGGACTTCCGGGGAGCCGGTGTCAGCGGCGCTGCGCTTGTTGTCTTCAATGACCTTCTGGGTGTCGATCGACATTTCTTTTTTCTCTGTGATGCGTGGCCGGCAGGAACGCGCTTCGCGCACCGCCAGGCTCGCCGTGGACTACGAGGATGAAACCTGCACGAGGCAGGCTGCCGGAAAACGGCCGCGAAATTGTAACGGCCAGGGGCTTCCGGGACAAGGACCGGGGCTGAACCGCCCTGGCCCCGGTCAGAGGTTGAAACGACGCTGCGGAGCCAGCAGACCACTGTCATCGACCTGGCCCAGCCCCTGGACAGTATCGCCCGGACCGAACACCGCCACCAGGCCGTGGGGCCAGGACGGGTCGCGCTGGCGCTGGCCGACGCAGAAGCGATGGGTCTGGTCGGCATCGAGATCGACCCGCGGGTATTCAGCCAGGCCGGCCGCCAGCGGCAGCAGCAGCGCATCCATGGCCGCCTCGTCGCCGGCCTCGGCCATCGCCCGCAGCTGGTCCAGGGTGACCATCGCCGGTTCGCGGAACGGCTCCACCCATAGCCGGCGCAGCGCACTGATGTGTGCGCCACATCCCAGCGCCTCGCCCAGGTCGCGGGCCAGGCTGCGGATGTAGGTGCCCGAACCGCAGGTCACGCGCAGCCGCAAGCGCTCAGGCTGCTGCTCCAGCACGTCGATGGCGTGCACCTGCACCTCGCGTTCCGGCGCCTCGATGACGTCACCACGGCGGGCCTTCACATACAGCGGCTCACCACCCTGCTTCAGTGCCGAATAGACCGGGGCACGCTGGCGGATGTTGCCGGTCAGCGGCGCCAACGCGGCCTGCAGGGCCTCGGCACCGATCGCCGGTACCGGGCGCTGCAGCAGCACCTGGCCCTCGGAATCGTCGGTATCGGTCGTCTGGCCGAGCACGATCTCGGCATCGTAGGCCTTGGCCGACCCCAGCAGCAGCCCAGCGATCTTGGTCGCCTCGCCGAAGCACAGCGGCAGCAGACCGGTGGCCAGCGGGTCGAGGCTGCCGGTGTGGCCGCCCTTCTCGGCACGGAACAGGCGACGGGCCACCTGCAGGGCGGCGTTGGAGCTCATGCCGGTCGACTTGTCGAGCAGCAGGATGCCATCCAGGCGGCGGAACTGAATTCGGGTCATGACAGATACGGGTAGCGCCGGGCCATGCCCGGCGAGCGCGAAGCGCGGCCAGCGTCCGGCCTCGCACGGTCAGAATGAAAAGACGCCGGGCATGGGCCCGGCGCTGGCTTATTCTTCGTCGCTCTCGCGACGCTTCTCCGCGGCCAGCGTATCGGGCAGGTCGCGCAGGAGGTTGTCGATATGCTCGCCACGATCGACCGAGTCGTCGTAGTGGAAATGCAGCTCCGGCACATGGCGCAGCTTCATCGCCCGGGCCAGGTCCATGCGCAGGCGGTAGCCCAGTTCCTTCAGGCCGGCCACCGCTTCCGCCGAACGCTCCGGCATCAGCGCGGTGACGAAGACCTTGGCATGAGCCATGTCGCGGGTGATTTCCACGTCGGACACGCTCACCGAGGGCAACCCGTGCTCGCGCACGGCGTTGTGCACCAGGGTGCCGAGTTCGCGGCGCAGCTGGGCAGAGACACGGTCGGTTCGATGGAAAGTCTTGGGCACGAGGAGCTCTTGGTTCAGTTGTCGCCCGACCAACGGT
>NZ_JAPTFO010000028.1:0-50000 GCF_030985515.1 Stenotrophomonas sp. Sm10 | reverse complement strand
GTTTTGGCGGAGGCGGTGGATTCGGCGGCGGAGGCGGCTGGGGCGGCGGCGGTGGCCTTTCCGGTGGCGGTGGTGCTTCGGGAGGCTGGTGATGATCCAACGTCTGTTCCGCCATGTATGTTCGCCGTCGGTACGTCGCGCGTTCCCGCCAGCCACGCTGCAGGCGATCACCGAGGCCATCGCCGCCGGTGAGCAGCGCCACGGCGGTCAGGTGATGTTCGCTGTGGAGGCCGATCTGCCTCTGTCCGCGTTGTGGCACAAGGTCACCCCGAGGCAGGCCGCCGAGCATGCCTTCGCACGCCTGCGCACCTGGGACACCGCTCACAACAACGGGGTGCTGATCTACCTGCTGCTGGCCGACCATGCCATCGAGATCGTCGCCGACCGCGGCCTGCATGGCCGGGTCAGCCCGGCGCAGTGGCAGCGGGTCTGCACCCATCTGCGCGAGGGCCTGCGTGGTTCCAATCCGGTGGAAGCGCTGCAGGATGCCATCGACGAGGTCTCCAGCCTGATCGAAGGGCACTTTCCGGCCTCGACCCGGTCGAACGATGACGCGTTGCCGAACTCGCCCCAGCTCCTTGGTTGAGCCGGGGCGGCACTGGCCCGAGAATAGGCGTTCAACCGCAAGGCACCTTCCATGATCTATTTCCACGACATCGACCCCATCGCCCTCTCGCTGGGGCCGATCAAGGTGCATTGGTACGGCATCATGTACCTGCTGGGCTTCACCGCTGCCTGGCTGCTGGGACGCACGCGCATCGCCGCCGGTCGCCTGCCGGGCGTCGACGCCAACGGCTTCTCCGACCTGCTGTTCTACGCCATGCTCGGCGTGGTGCTGGGCGGGCGCATCGGCTACATGCTGTTCTACGCGCTGGGCGATTTCCTGCACAACCCGCTGCTGCTGTTCAAGGTATGGGATGGCGGCATGAGCTTCCACGGCGGCCTGCTGGGCGTGCTGGGCGCCTGCTGGTGGTGGTCGCGCAAGCACCGCCTGCACTTCTTCGACACCATGGATTTCATGGCGCCGCTGGTGCCGCTGGGCCTGGGTTTTGGTCGCATCGGCAACTTCATCGGCGCCGAGCTGTGGGGCAAGTACACCGACGGTACCTGGGGCGTGGTGTTCCCGTCCGGCCTGCCGGCGCCGCTGAACCAGCTCGACCACGCCACCTTACAGGCGCAGTTTGCCACCGGCACGCTGAACCAGTTCGCGCGCCATCCCTCGCAGCTGTATGAAGCGCTGCTGGAAGGCCTGGTGATGTTCGTGGTGCTGTGGACGGTGTCGGCCAAACCGCGCCATCGTTACCTCGTCGGTGGCCTGTTCGCGCTGATGTATGGCCTGTTCCGCTTCGCGGTCGAGTTCGTGCGCATGCCCGACAACGGTGTCTACGTCGCGTTCGACTGGCTGACCCGTGGCCAGATCCTGAGCCTGCCGCTGATCGCCTTCGGCCTGGTGCTGCTGGCGATGTCGCGCCGCGCGCCGGTGCTGCAGCCGCAGCCGCTGGTGGCCGCCGGGGGCAAGGCATGAAGGCCTACCTGGACCTGCTCTCGCATGTGCTGGAGCACGGTGCGGAGAAGAGTGATCGCACCGGCACCGGCACCCGCAGCGTGTTCGGCTGGCAGATGCGTTTCAACCTGGCCGAAGGCTTCCCGCTGGTCACCACCAAGAAACTGCACCTGCGCTCGATCATCCACGAGCTGCTGTGGTTCCTGAAGGGCGATACCAACATCGGCTACCTGAAGGACAACCAGGTACGTATCTGGGACGAGTGGGCCGATGAAAACGGCGACCTCGGCCCGGTCTACGGCAAGCAGTGGCGCAGCTGGGCCACCGCCGATGGCCGCGAGATCGACCAGATGCAGTGGCTGGTGGACGAGATCAAGCGCAACCCCGATTCGCGCCGGCTGGTGGTCAGCGCCTGGAACGTGGGCGAGCTTTCGCAGATGGCGCTGATGCCGTGCCACAACCTGTTCCAGTTCTACGTGGTGGACGGCAAGCTCAGCTGCCAGCTCTACCAGCGCAGCGGCGACATCTTCCTCGGCGTGCCGTTCAACATCGCCAGCTATGCGCTGCTGACCCACATGGTGGCGCAGGCCACCGGCCTGGGAGTGGGCGACTTCGTGCACACGCTGGGTGACGCGCACCTGTACTCGAACCACTTCGAGCAGGCCCGCGAGCAGCTGGCGCGCGAACCGCGCGCGCTGCCCAAGCTGTGGTTGAACCCGGAGGTGACCGACCTGTTCGGATTCCGGTTCGATGACATCCGCATTGACGGCTATGACCCGCACCCGGCGATCAAGGCGCCGGTGGCGGTGTGAGTGCCATGAAGCTGTCGATGATCGTGGCGCTGGACCGCAACCGTGGCATCGGCCAGGGCAATGCCATGCCCTGGCACCTGCCGGATGATTTCAAGCACTTCAAGGCGCTCACCCTGGGCAAGCCGATCCTGATGGGGCGCAAGACGGCCGAGTCGATCGGCCGCGTACTGCCGGGGCGCACCAACCTGGTGCTGACCCGCAGCGGCCAGGTGCCGTTCGCGGGCATGCGCGCGGTGGCGTCGCTGGACGAGGCCAAGGCGATTGCCGAAGGCGAGGGCGCCCGCGAGCTGTGCATCATCGGCGGCGGCGAGATCTTCCACCAGCTGCTCGACCAAGCCAGCGACCTGTACCTGACCTGGGTCGATGCCGAAGTGCCTGCCGATACCCATTTCCCCGAAGTCGACATGCGGGACTGGCGGAAAGTCAGCAGCGAGCCGCACCCGGCCGACGAACGCCACGTCTACGCGTTCCGCTTCGTGCATTACGTGCGCCGCTGATCGCGCAAATACCAACGAAAACACCGACGGGGATATCGACGGGGTAGAGTCGACTGTTAGTCGACTGCTCTCGGCGGCCCCCCGAAAAACCCGCGCTGCGCGCGATAGTCGACTGACAGTCGACTCTGCCTGGGCTGTCGCTACGGCATCCGGTAATGCCCGATGGTGGCGTGCTGGAACCGCGGGTCCTCTTCGCGCGTGCTGCGCCCAGCGGCGAAGACGCGCAACGGCTGCGATGGACCGTGGGCGGTGCTTCCACCGCCGGTGGTGGCCGGGCCCGGGGTGGGCAGCGGCACCCGTCCATGGTGCCGGGAACGATCAGGTCACGCCTGCGGCGGGGTCCCGTTGTTGCCAGGGCCTGCGGAGCCGCCCCCACCGCCGCCACGGCGACGACGACGGCGCGGGCCACGGTTGCCCGGGTTGGCGGCCGCGGCGTTGGCCCCGCCCGGATCCCTGCCCTGCGCCGATGCAGCCGGGCGCTCGCGTGCTGGTCGCGCTGGCGTGCGTGCGTTGGGCACGGGTGCGGGGACATCGCGGCCCGGCACCTGCACCACGCGCAGTTCATCGGTATCGAGCTGGATCGCGGTCAGCTTGCCGCCCCAGACTGCGCCGGTGTCGATGGCATGCACGCCCTGGGTGATGGTCAGGCCCAGCGCCGACCAGTGGCCGCAGACGATCTTCAGGTCGCGCTCGACCCGGCCTGGCACTTCGAACCAAGGGTACAGTCCCTGTTCCTGCGTGCCCGGCGTGCCCTTGTCCTCGATGCCGATGCGCCCGCGCGGGGTGCAGTAGCGCATGCGGGTGAGCACATTGATGATCGCCCGTGAACGGTCGTAGCCGGACAGGTTCGGCGCCCAGCTCGGCTTGTCGCCGTACATGTTGCGGAACAGCTTGCGGTAGCCGCCACCGTGCAGTTGCGCCTCGACCTCGGCGGCATGCTTTTCGGCCATCTGCGTGGTCCACTTCGGTGCCAGGCCGGCGTGCACCATCATCCAGCCCAGCTCGCGATCCACGTGCACCAGCTTCTGCAGGCGCAGCCAGTCCAGCAGTTCGTCGCGGTCCTCGGCCTGCACGATGCGCAGCAGGTCCGGATTGACCTTGCGCTGTTCCTCTTCGGTGCGTGCACCGACGGCCAGCAGCGAAAGGTCATGGTTGCCCAGCACCACCACGCTGTGCCCGCGCAGCGAATGCACCAGCCGCAGCGTTTCCAGCGACTGGCCACCGCGGTTGACCAGGTCGCCGCAGAACCACAGGGTGTCCTGCGCCGGGTCGAAGCGGATCTTCTCCAGCAGGCGCTGGGTGACGTCGTAGCAGCCCTGCAGGTCGCCGATCGCCCACACACTCATCGTTCGGCCTCCGTGTCAGTGCAGGGTACGCGGGATGGCCAGCACGAAAGGTGCGACCGGCGCGGCGAATTCGGTGCCGTCGTCGGCGACCATGTCGTAGTGGCCCTGCATGGTCCCGTGATCGGTCCCCAGCATGACACCGGACGTGTAATGGAAGTCTTCACCGGGACGCAGGCGCGGCTGCTCGCCGATCACCCCGTCGCCATCGACATGCTCGACGCGGCCATTGGCATCGGTGATGCGCCAGTGGCGTGCAACCAGGCGCGCGGCAACACGGCCCTGGTTGTGGATGCGGATCGTGTAGGCGAACGCATAGCGCCCGTCTTCCGGCGCGGATTGGTCGTCGAGGAAGCGCGGTGCGACTTCGACGGAAATGGCGTAAACGTCAGCGTCTTCCATACCGGCAGTGTAATCAGGAGGCATTGGCCAAAGCGATGAATTCAGCCACATCCAGCTGTTCGGCGCGGGCATCGGGGCGCACGCCGGCGGCGACGAACTGCTCGGCCGTCACGACGTTGTTGAGCGCATTGCGCAGGGTCTTGCGGCGCTGCCCGAAGGCGGCCTTGACCACCTCGGCGAAACGGGCGTGGTCGTTGATGTTGATCGAGGCCGGGTCACGCGGCACCAGCCGTACCACGGCCGAATCGACCTTCGGCGGCGGCCGGAACGCGCCCGGCGGCACCACGAACAGCGAGGTCACCTGGCAATAGGCCTGCAGCATCACGCTGAGGCGGCCGTACACCTTGCTGCCGGGGCCGGCGGCCATGCGGTCGACCACTTCCTTCTGCAGCATGAAGTGCATGTCGCGGATCACCGCGGCATGTTCCAGTGCATGGAACAGGATCGGCGAGGAGATGTTGTAGGGCAGGTTGCCGACCAGGCGGATCGGCTGGCCGGCAGCCAGCTCGGTGAAGTCCACGCGCAGCACGTCGCGGTGGACGATGGTCAGCTCGCCCAGCGGCTCGGCGGCGGCGGTCAGCGGCGCGATCAGGTCGCGGTCGAACTCGATCACCGTCAGTTTCGGATGCACGCGCAGCAGCGGCAGGGTGATCGCGCCCTGACCGGGACCGATCTCGACCAGGCGATCGCCTTCTTTCGGGTTGACCGCCATCACGATCTTGTCGATGTAGTGGCGATCGGCCAGGAAATGCTGGCCAAGCTGCTTCTTGGCCGGTGCGGTGAACACCGGGCCGGAGGGGGAATGCGGGGAATTCATGCGCTCAGTGTACGTTGCCGCGCAAGCTGCGCACACAGCGTCGTTGCCGCCTGCAGGCTGGAAGGATCGGCAATGCCGCGGCCGGCCAGGTCCAGCGCGGTGCCATGGTCTACCGCCACGCGCGGGTAGGGCAGGCCCAGGGTCAGGTTCACCGCCTGCTCGAAACCGGAGTACTTCAGCACCGGCAGCCCCTGGTCGTGGTACATCGCCAGCACGGTGTCGAAACCGGCCAGCTTGGCCGGCAGGAACGCGGTATCGGCCGGCAGCGGCCCGACCAGGTCCATGCCCTCCGCGCGCAGGCGCTGCAGCAGCGGGATGACCAGGTCCAGTTCCTCGCGGCCCAGATGGCCGTCTTCGCCGGCGTGCGGGTTCAGGCCGAGCACGGCGATGCGTGGCGCGGGCAGGCCGAACTCGCGGCACAGCGCGGCGTGCACGGTGCGAAGGGTGTGTTCCAGGCTGGGCGCGGTGATCGCATCGGCCACCTCGCGCAGCGGCAGGTGGGTGGTGGCCAGGGCCACGCGCACGATGGGGTTGGCCAGCATCATCACCACCTTCACCCCGGCCTGGTCGGCCAGCAGTTCGGTGGTGCCACTGTAGGCGATGCCGCCTTCGTTGATGACCGCCTTGTGCACCGGGCCGGTGACCACGCCGTGCAGTTCGCCGGACAGGCAGGCCTGGCCGGCAGCGAGCAGGGCGCCGATGACGGCCCCGGCATTGGCCGGGTCGGCCTGGCCGAAGTGGCTGGGCATGGCATTGGCCACCGCGCGCACACGCAGGTCGCCCGGGGCGCGGGCTTCGGCGTCCTCGGGCAGCAGCTGCAGGGGCAGGTTCAGTGCGACGGCGGCCGCGCGCAGGGTATCCGGGTCGGCGAAGGCCAGCAGCCGGCAATCTTCACGCGGCTGCTGGACGAGGCGGACACACAGCTCCGGGCCGATCCCGGCGGGCTCGCCCGGTACCAGAGCGAGCTCGGGGCGCATCGGTCAGGACTGCGGCGGCGTGGCGGTATTTTCCGCGCGGTCCCCGCTGCGGAAGCTGACATAGGCTTCGCCACGCAGTTCCTGCAGGAAGCGGTTGTACTCGTCTTCCAGCTTGCGGCGGCCGATGGTCTCGCGGATCTGGGCGCGCTGGTTGTCGTTGGTCACGTCGGTCTGGCGGGTGGCCACGCGCTGCACGATGTGCCAACCGGCATCGGTGCGGAACGGCTGGCTGACGCCGCCGTCCTGGATGCCGGCCACCTGCTGGCCGAACGCCGGACCGAACGCGTCGACCGGGAACCAGCCCAGATCGCCGCCCTGGCCCTTGCTGTTGTTGTCCTCGGAGGATTCCTTGGCCACGGTTTCGAAATCCGCGCCGCCGGCGATGCGGGCGCGCAGGGTATCGATCTTGGCCTTGGCGGCAGCGTCGGTCTGGTGATCGTCCACGCGCACCAGGATGTGGCGGCCGTGGTATTCGGTGACCGTGTGCGCGCCACCGCTGGCGGCGCTGGCATCACGCACTTCCACCAGCTTCAGCAACTGGAAGCCGCTGGGGCCGCGGATCGGGCCGACCACTTCGCCGGGCTTCATCTTTTCCATCAGCTGGGCAAAGGCCTGCGGGATTTCATCCAGGCTGCGCCAGCCCAGATCGCCGCCTTCCAGCGCGTTCGGGCTGTCCGAATAACGCACGGCGGCAGCGTTGAAGTCCAGCTCACCCTTGTCCAGCAGGGCCTTCACGCCCTCGGCCTTCTTCTGGCCGGTGGCGATCTGGTCGGCGTTGGAGCCGTCGGGCAGGGCGATCAGGATGTGTGCCAGGTGGTACTGGTTGCCCACCGTGGCCTGCTGCTTCAGCGCGGCGTCCACTTCACCCTCGCTGACGCTGATGCGGCTCTGCGCGAAGCTCTGGCGCAGGCGCTGCACAGTGATTTCATCGCGCACCGAAGCACGGAAATCGTTGAAATCGATGCCGTCGTGGGCCAGGCGCTGGCGCAGTGCATCCAGGTCCGAGCCGTTCTGCTGGGCGATGGCATTCATCGCCTGGTTCAGCTCCTGGTCGCTGACGCGGATGCCGCTGCCCTGGGCGCGGGCGACCTGCAGCTTGACCAGCACCAGTCGCTCGAGCACCTGGCGGCTGAGCACGTCTTCCGGCGGCAGCTGGTTTTCACGGCCGGCGTACTGGGCCTTGATGTTGGCGATCGCACGCTGGAGCTCGCTCTGCAGGATCACGTCCTCGTCGACGACGGCGGCGATGCGGTCCAACGGCTGCGCCTCCTGCGCGAGCACCTGCAGAGGGGCGGACACGCTGGACACCGCCAGCAGGGAGGCGAGAAGAACGGGGAAGCGCTTGGTCATGGGATCTGATTCGGATCGTAGTCATCGCGGGTCACCCCGGTGTTGCTGGGCGGCACGAGATAGAGGTCGTCGCGGTTGTAGCCGAGGATAGCACGGCGCAGGGTGCGGTCCGTGTCCTGGCCGATGGAGCTCAGGCCCTTCAGGACGAACTCCACCTGGATGGAATTGTTCATCTCGCCCTCGCGATTGCGGACGTAGCGGCGGCCGACCACGCGCACGGCCAGGCAGCAGCTGTCCCACTGCACGCCGCCGATGATTTCCAGCGGCTCCTTGTCCTGCAGCGAGTAGTAATAGCGACCGACCAGGCTCCAGCGCGCATTCAGCGGGTACAGGAACGACAGGTCAGCCTGCTCCAGCAGGGTGCGGTCATGCTTGTTGGCCGTCGCCGGGGCGCCGGCGTTGATGCGGTAGCGGTAGCTCAGGTTGATCACGCCATCGTTGGGCATCAGGTAGCGGGCGCGGACGCTGGCCAGATCCTCGCGCTTGTACTTCGGGTCCCACTGGTAGGTGGCGCCCAGGGTCCAGCGGTCGTTGATCATGTAGTTGCCGTCGGCGATCCACGCCGACTTGCCCTTCTCTACCGGCGCGCCGCCCGGCGTGACGGTCACCCGCGACTCGTCGAAGTACTGGATCTGGCCGATCGAGGCCGAGAACCGCTCCTTGCCGGTGGTCTGGTCGATGAAACGGGTACTCAGTGCCAGGGTCAGCTGGTTGGCATCGTTCTGGCGGTCGGCGCCGGTGTAGCGCGAATCGCGGAACAGCTGGCCCCAGCTGAAGGTGAAGTCACGGGTGTCGAAGATCGGCAGTTCGTCCTGGTTGCGGTACGGCGTGCGCAGGTAGAACAGGCGCGGCTCCAGCGTCTGCAGGAAGGACTTGCCGCGGATGCTGGTCTCGCGGTCGAAGAACAGGCCGGCGTCGATGCTGCCGATCGGCAGGCTGCGGCTGGGCGAGGTGTTGCCGCGCAGCTGTTCCGGGGTGGCGGTGGTCGGGTCGATGCCCTGCGAGCGCAGAATCTGGCCACGGATGCCATTCACGCCGTCGACCAGGCCGCGATCGAGCTGGTAGGCCGTATACCGATACGCCAGGGTCGGCGTGATGTACCAGGCCGCGCCGCTGATGGGGAACGACACGTACGGCTTCACGTCCAAGCGCGAACCACCGCTCACACCGATTCCGGATCTCTGTTGGACGCCATTGCGCGTGTACTGCAGGTCCGGACCGGCATCGGCGCCGTACTTGAAGTTGATGTCGTCGTGGGTGAAGCGCACGGCCTCGGCGTAAATGCCGGTTTCCAGCCACGGCAGGATCGGCTTGTCCCAGTTGAAATACAGGCGCGGCTGGCGGTTGTAGGGCAGCGCGCTCTCGTTGAGGGTGTAGTCGGTCAGTTGCCAGCGGTCGGCCATGATCCCGGCCGTCCAGTTCTGGCCGGTGCCGTACAGGCCAATGGTGCTCTGCAGGTTGGAGGCGGTCACGCCCACCAGGCGGTTGGCGAAGTCCTCGACATAGCGCTCGTCGCTCACCCAGGCCAGGTTGGCGCGGGCCTGCCAGTGGCTGTTCACGTTGTGGTAGCCGTCGAACATCACCCGGCCGCGGTCGCGGTCACGCAGCCTGTCGCTGGGCATGTAGCTGGTCAGCACCTCGCCACGGCCGCCGTTGTAGAGGTAGCGGAACTCGTTGTCGAGCAGCAGGCCGCGCCGGCTCATGTAGCGCGGGGTCAACGTGTCGTCGTAGTTCGGCGCCAGATTGAAGTAGATCGGCTGCGCGTAGTCGAAACCGTTGCGGCCGGACATGCCCAGCTGCGGGAACAGCAGGCCGGTCTTGCGGCGGTCATCGATCGGGAACTTGAAGTACGGCGCCCACAGCACCGGCACCTTGCCGATCCGCAGCACGGCGTTGCGGGCGGTGCCGAAGCCCTCGTCGTTGTCCACTTCGATCTGCGGCGCCGACAGCTTCCACACCGGCTGTGACGGGTCGCAGGTGGTGTAGGTGGAGCGGTGCATCTGGCCGACCGCGCCCTGCAGGTCGACCGACTCGGCATCGCCGTTGCCGCGGCGCGACACCAGCTGGTACTTGATGTCGGTGATCTTGTGGGTGTCGCTTTCCTGGTTGCCTTCGGCGCGCTTGGCGACCATCCGGATCGACCCGTCCTGGTAGCGGACATTGCCGTCGGCGATGTAGTTGCCGGTCTCGGTGTCGAAACTGAGCTTGTCGGTACCGACGAACTGGTCGCCCCGGCGCAGCGCCACGTTGCCCTCGTACTGCGGCACGGTGGTGGTACCCAGCAGTTGGTCGCCTTCGATGTCGGTCGGCTGGTTCTCGCGGGCGGCCGCAGCGGCAGCCTTGTCCTGGCCCGGGACCGGCGTGGGGGCGTCGGTGAACGCGGGAATGACGTCGGTGGCCGGGCACAGGCCCCAGTTGAGCGGCTTATCATCAGCCATTGCCGGAAGGCTGATGGCGATGCTCAGAGGCAGGGGAAGCAGGCGGAGGGCTCGGCGCACGCGGTTCGGATTCGGGCGAAAACGGACGGTAGCTTGCCCCATCCCTTGCATAGGGGCAATGAAGGACGCCGGAGCCTGCCGGTTCGGGTTCATCCGGCGGAGGTGCCGGCGGATGGCGTAAGCAGGGCCTGGACATGGGCCACGCTGCACTCGGCCAGGGCCTGCAGGTCATAGCCGCCCTCCAGCATCGACACCACCCGGCCAGCCGCGTGGCGGCGTGCCAGCGCGTGCAGCTCACCGGTGATCCAGGCGAAATCGTCGGTCTCCAGCATCAGATCCGCCTGTGGATCACGCAGGTGGGCATCGAAGCCGGCCGAGATCAGCAGCAGCTGCGGGCGGAAGTCGTCGATGGCCGGCAGCATCTCGTCGGCCCAGACGTTGCGGAAGCGGAAGCCGCCGCTTCCCGGCGGCAGCAGGATGTTCATCAGGTTGCCGGCACCGCGGTCGCGGCGCAGGCCGGAATTGGGGAACAGCCCGGCCTGGTGGGTGCTGTAGTACGAAACCCGGGCGTCATGCTGGAAGATGTCCTGGGTGCCATTGCCGTGGTGCACGTCGAAATCGACCACCGCGATCCGTTCCAGGCCATGGCGGTCGCGGGCATGGGCGGCGGCGATGGCGATGTTGTTCAGCAGGCAGAAGCCCATGGCGGTGCTGCTGGTGGCGTGGTGGCCCGGTGGGCGTACCGCGCAGAAGGCCAGCGGGTCCTCGCCCAGCATCACCGCATCGACTGCGGCGACGCCGGCACCGGCGGCGTGCACGGCGGCGCTGGCCGAGCCCGGCGAGGTCCAGGTGTCCATGTCCAGCTGGCGCAGCGGTGCGGTCTGCGGCTGCAGCACGAAGTCGAGCAGGGCGCTGTCGTGGACCCGGGTCAGTTCGCCGAACTTCGCCGGCGGCGCCTCGCGCCAGTCCAGCTGGCCGGGGAAGGCGGTGTGCAGCGCGTCCAGCACCTGCTGCAGCCGTTGCGGGCATTCGGGATGGCCGGGACCGGGGTCATGCAGCAGGCAGGACGGGTGGGAATAGACCAGCATCGTGCCGACTCAGCGCTGGCGCTGCTGTGGCTGCCACAGCGCTTCGCCATGGCCGTCGGCGCGGGCCAGCACCCGGGCCAGCACGAACAGCAGGTCCGACAGCCGGTTGAGGTATTGCAGCGCCTCGCTGCGGACGGCCTCGTGGCGGGCCAGGGTGACCGTCTCGCGCTCGGCGCGGCGGACGATGGCGCGGGCCAGATGGCAGCGCGCGGCAGCTTCGCCGCCGGCCGGCAGGATGAATTCCTTCAGCATCGGGAGGTTGGCGTTGTAATGGTCCAGCTGCTGCTCCAGGGCCGAGACGTCGGCGGCATGGATCGCGGCGTGGCCGGGAATGCACAGCTCGGCGCCCAGATCGAACAGCTGGTGCTGCAGATGCACCACCAGCGCGCGTACATCCTCGGGCAGGGGCGCGGCCAGCAGCAGGCCGAGCGCGGCGTTGGCCTCGTCGACGGTACCGAAGGACGCCACGCGGGCGTCATCCTTGGCCACGCGTTGGCCGTCGCCAAGGCCGGTACTGCCGTCGTCGCCGGTGCGGGTGTAAATGCGCGAGAGGCGATGACCCATGGCGCGCGGCTCAGTGGCGGATGTCGCGGCGGGCCTGCTGGAGCTTCAACACCTGCTCCACGGCCAGCTGCAGGGCAGCGGCCAGCGCCACATAGATCGCCGTAGTGCGCAGGTAGGGCCCGAACCACTGCGCGTAGTTCTGTGCCCAGCCGGCCAGGGTCGGCTCGGCCACGTTACGGCTGGTCCAGTAGAAGCCGCCCTGCGCCAGCAGGTGGCAGATCGCCACCGACGCGACCAGCAGCAGCGCACCCTTGGCCAGCACCGGCCAGCGCGCGCCCTGGTAGTTGCGGCCCAGCAGCATGCCGCCGGCCCACAGCGAGAAGTACGCCGGCAGCAGCAGCCAGTAACCCGGCGACACGCAGTAGTGCTGCCAGAAATCCAGGCCGCTGCTGCGGATCACGATCCAGTCCACCAGCACGGCGAACACCATCAGCAGCGGAAACGCCCAGCGTGTCCACGTGGCCAGATAGAAGCCACCGATGAAGAACACCGCCCAGGAGGCATCCGGAATGGCCGCGAAGTGGTTGACCCGGGTCGCCGCCAGCAACAGCACGAGGACGGACAGGACGAAGGCGCGGTTGGCGGTGGCGGACATGGCAGCGGGCCCGGAGCGGATTCAGGTTTCATTCTAGCCCGCCGCGCCGGTTGGCGCAGGCGCCGCTTGTTCGGCGTACAGTCGGGGCGAGCGCGTATCATGAACACATGAGTGAACGACATGACGTGCTGATTGTCGGTGGTGGCCTGGTGGGTGCCAGCCTGGCCATCGCCCTGGACCGGCTGGGCCGCGACGTGGGCCTGCTCGAGGCCAGCCCGGCCGGCGAGCTGCCTGCGGTGTTCGACCAGCGCAATCTCAGTTTCGCCGCTGCCACCGTCAATGCGCTGACCGCGCTGGGGGTGATGCAGAAGCTGGCGATGGCACCGGGCCCGATCCGGCGCATCCATGTCAGTCGTGCCGGCGATTTCGGCCGTGTGCAGCTCGAAGCGGCCGATTACGACCGGCCGTGGTTCGGCCAGGTGGTGGTCGCGCGCGATTTCGGCCAGGCGCTGGAAGCGCGGCTTCAGGAGCTGCCGCGCCTGCGCCGTTATCGGCCGATGCGGTTCCTGGGACTGGGCGAGGTGGTGGACGGCTACCGCCAGGTGCGGGTGGCTGACGAGGCGGGTGAACGCGTGCTGCTGGCACGTCTGGTGGTGGGGGCCGATGGCACCACCAGCGGCGTGCGTGGCGCGCTGGGCATCGAGGTCGACCGCCATGATTTCCAGCAGACCCTGTTCGTCGCCCGCGTGCGCAGCCAGCGTGCGCCGGATGGCACGGCCTGGGAGCGCTTCACCGATACCGGCCCGACCGCCCTGCTGCCGCGCGGTGACCGCCACTTCGGCACCGTGCATGGCGTGGCCCGCGATCAGGCCGATGCGGTGATGGCGCTGGACGATGCGGCCTGGCTGCAGCGCCTGCAGGACGCGATCGGCTGGCGTGCCGGCCGCCTGCTCGAATCCGGTCCACGCAGCGCTTATCCGCTCATCCAGGTGCTGGCGCGCGCATTGGCCGGTGAACGCACGGTGCTGCTGGGCAATGCCGCGCAGACCATCCATCCGCTGGGTGCGCAGGGCTTCAACCTGGGCCTGCGCGATGCGCTGACCCTGGCCGAACTGCTGGAGAATGCGCATGAGGATGCCGGCAGTGATGCATTGCTGCAGGCCTATGTTGCACGCCGCGAGGAAGACCGCCGGCAGACGGTGGCGTTCTCCGGCGGCCTGGCACGGCTGACCAGCAACCCGGCGCCACTGATGCGGCCGCTGCGCAGCCTCGGTCTGGTGGCCGCACAACGCGCCTCGGTGCAGTCGATGCTGGTCGGTGGTGCGATGGGCTTCCGTGGCGAAGTACCGCGGCTGTGCCGTGGAGAAACCGCATGAGCCGCCGCGCGCGCCTGGATGTGGCCATCGTCGGCGGTGGCGTGGTCGGTGCCGCGTGCGCGCTGGCGCTGGCCGATGCCGGCCTGTCGGTGGCGTTGGTGGAAGGTCGTGAGCCCGCGCCGTGGCAGGTTGCGCAACCGGACCTGCGCGTGTTCGCCTTTGCCGCCGACAACGTGCAGCTGTTGAACCGCCTCGGCGTGTGGCCGGCGATCGCCCAGGCCCGTGCCTGGCCCTACCGGCGTATGCAGGTGTGGGATGCGGCCGGTGGCGAAGATCTGCTGTTCGATGCCGATCGCTTCGGCCGTCGCGAACTGGGCTACATCGTCGAGAACGGCCTGCTGCAGGACCGCCTGTGGGCGGCGCTGCCGGCGGCGGGCGTGCAGCTGCACTGCCCGGCACGGGTGGAAGCACTGGAGCAGGACGAGGACGGCGTGCGCCTGCGCCTGGATGACGGTCGCCGCCTGGAAGCGGCGTTGGCGGTGGCCGCCGACGGTGCCGAATCGACCCTGCGCCAGCTGGCCGGGATCGAGGTTGAAAAGCATGACTACCACCAGCGTGGCGTGGTGGCCTACGTGGACAGCGATCTTTCCAACCAGGCCACGGCCTGGCAGCGTTTCCTGCCGGGCGGTCCACTGGCGCTGCTGCCGGTGGCCGAGCGCCGCAGCTCCATCGTCTGGACCCTGCCCGAGGATGAAGCGGCTCGCGTGCTGGCGTTGGACGAGGACAGCTTCAACCGCGAACTGACCCGCGCCTTCGCTGCACGCCTGGGCGAACTACGTCTGGCCTCGCCGCGTGCGGCGTTCCCGCTGCGCCGCCAGCTGGCCCGTCACTATGTCGCCGGCCGCGTGCTGGCGCTGGGCGATGCCGCGCATGTGGTGCACCCGCTGGCCGGGCAGGGCGTGAACCTGGGGTTGCGCGATGTCGCCGCCCTGCAGCAGTGGCTGGCGCCGTCGGCCGAGCGCCGCGGCCAGCCGCGGCTGTCGCCGCAGCGCCTGCAGCGCTGGGCACGCGAACGGCGCAGCGACAACCACATCGCCGCCTACAGCTTCGATGCGATCAACCGCCTGTTCTCCAACGACGAAATGCACCTGACCCTGGCCCGCGGTCGTGCGCTGGGCTGTGTCGGCAAATGGCCGCCGCTGGTGCAGGCATTCTGGAAGCGCGCCGCCGGGGTCTGAAGCAAAAAGGGGACGGAGGGGATTAAGTCGTTTGTGCACATACGACTTAATCCCCTCCGTCCCCTTTTTCAATCCACCAGCCAGCCGGCCAGGTCGGCGCGGTCCAGCTTGCCGCGGTGCCTGCGGTCCAGCGAATTGAATTCGTCGGCCAGCGCCGGGTTGGCCTGTGCTTCCTCGCGGCTGATGAAACCATCGCCGTTCACATCCAGCGCGGCGAAGTGGATGCGGTACTGGCCGACCACGCTGCTCGGTTCCAGCGAACGCACGGTCACCTGTGCCTCGCCGGCCGGTCGTGCAATCTCGACGCTGCCGCTGACCCGGCCCGCATCCAGCGGTTGCTGGCGGATCGCGCCGCCGGTGGGGCCCAGCGGCTGGCTCTGCGCAGGGGTGTGCGGCAATTGCTGGGCCACCGCTGGTGCGGCGGCCAGCAGGGTGATCAACATGGCGAGCGAGTGGTATCGCATGGTTCCCTTCCTCGGTAGCGCCGGGCCCATGCCCGGCGGGCATGTTCCTCAGCGCAGCGGCGAGGCCAATACCGTGATCTCCTCACGGTCGTGATAGAGCTGCTTGGCGCGTACCACCAGCGGCTTGCCGGCCTGGTCCTGGAACAGGTCCAGGCACAGGCGGGTTTCGTCCCAGCGCTTCTTCATCGGCAGCTTCAGATTGAAGATGGCGTGCCTGCACCAGCCTTCGCGGAACCAGGTGGCCATGCGTTCGGCCACGCGGCGCGGCTGCTCGACCATGTCGCAGACCATCCAGTCCAGCGGCTGTTCGGGGTGCCAGTGGAAACCATCGGCGCGCAGGTGCTCGACCAGACCGGTGTCCAGCACGTGCTGGCGCAGCGGGCCGTTGTCGATGCTCAGCACGTGCATGTGCTGGCGGGTCAGTACCCAGGTCCAGCCGCCGGGGGCGGCGCCCAGGTCGGCCGCACGCATGCCGGGCTTGGCCAGTGCTTCGCGTTCTTCCGGCGTCAGCAGGGTCAGCAGTGCTTCGTCCAGCTTCAGTGCCGAACGCGAAGGCGCCTCGGGCAGCAGCTTCAGGCGCGGGATGCCCAGTGCCCACGGCGCGCTGTCGGCCGGGTCGGCCACGCAGACGAAGGCATGGGTGCCGTCGACGAACACCACGTGCAGGCGCGGCAGGCGGTTGTTTGGCTTATCAGTGAGCTTGCCGGCCTTGCGCAGCGCCGGGCGCAGTGCATTGCCGAAGGCTCGCGCCAGCCCGGACAGTGGCTTGCCAGCGTCCGAATCGGGGTGCTCCACCCACAGGTCGCCGAAGCGCGGCGCATCGGCCAGCACCTCCAGCATCGGGGTGATGCGATCGCTCGGGTCCAGCTGCGGCAGCTCGGCCAGCACGACCAGCTTCTGCCGCGCGAAGATCAGTTCTCGCCAGCGCAGGCGTGGCGCCAGTGCTGCAGTGTCGTCGCACATGAAAAGCACATAGCCGTCATTGCGCTGGGTGCGCGCATAGCCAGCGAAACCGGCTTCACCGGCGCGGAACTGCAGCTCGCCGGCCAGCTCGGGTTCAAAGCCCTGCCGGCACAGGCACAGCAGGCCGATGCCGGTCTCAGTAACGGGCGCCATCGCTTTCCCCATAGGTTCGCAGCACGCTGCGCGCGGCGTCGCGGTCCAAGCCCTGCACCACTTCGATGCCACGCTTGTTGAGCTCGCCGACCCAGTCGGCCGGCAGCGGGCCTTCATCGAACGGGGTCAGTTCCTCGACGTCGGCCGCACTGGCACCGATCAGCAGGCGGTCGATGCCGGCCCACACGGTAGCGCCATAGCACTGGCAGCATGGCTGCGAACTGGTGGCCAGGGTGACCGGCGACAGCACCGCGTTCAGGCGCGGGGTCTGCAGGCGCTGCTGGGCCAGCATGTAGGCCATGTTCTCGGCGTGCGCCAGCGAAGTCGCGTGCGGCATCACCCGGTTCACGCCAGCGGCGATGACCTTGTCGTCCGGGCCGAACACCACCGCACCGAACGGGCCGCCACTGGCGTGCTCGACGTTCAGCCGCGACAGCTCGATCGCCAGCGCGACCTTGGCCTCGTCGCCCGGATATCGACGATCCAGGTCGATCTGGCCGTGGATCCAGGCGGGAAGGGTCAGGTGGACTTGCGCGTACAGCATCGCGGGGGTGCCTCGTGTGGGATGGAAAAAAGTGCGGTTGCTTGGGGAACCGGCGCGCAGTGTAGCCGCACCGGCCTGTATCGGGTGTGGGCGTGGGTCAGCCTGGCGAGCCGGTGCGGACCACCACGTACTGCTTGCGGAATTCCAGCCCTGCCTGCGGCCAGCTGGCCGCGTAGGCGCGCAGCAGGGGCAGGGCGGCGGCGAAGTCGTGGCCGTTGACCCGGCAATCGGCCTCGCACAGGCCATCGGCATCGCGCGAGGCGAACAGGCGGATGGCCAGGAAAGAACGCGTCTTCAGCAGCGCATCGAATGCATCGATGCTGCGCGTGAACAGGCAGCAGGGGCAGGAGCCATGATCGTCTTCGCTGCGGGGGCCGGTGTCCATCTCATGCTCGCGGTAATGCGCCAGTGGACCGAGCACTACGGTGCGTTCGAGTTCCTGGCCGTCAGCGCCGGCCGGATAGGTCAGGCCCATCATCGGCAGGCCCTGCGCGTCTTGGGCGCCGATCGCGGTCTGCAGGGTCACCAGGTCCACCCGGGCCCAGGCCTGGAAGCCGGACAACAGCGATGCCTGCTCATCGGCACCATTTGCGTGCTGGTACTCGAACAGGCCATCGGCGAACAACTGCGGATGCTGGCTTTCAATGACGGTGGAGGTCTGCCAACCACCGTTGTCGCGCGCGTGTGCGGCCATTGCATGCGGGGTCAGGCGCAGGCCGCTGTCCAGCAGCAGCGCGTTGCCGTCGACGCGGCTGGCGGTGCCGGCGTCCTGAAGGACCTGCTGCAGCAGCGGGAGGAGGGCAGCGGAGGTCGTGGTCATGTCAGGCCTGTCGGTGGATGGGGTGGAACATCCAGGCAGGGCCTGGAAAATCTAATGGTCGAGCGCGTCGAGCTCGGCGCGATATCGCTGCGCGTCGGGCTGCTGCTGCGGATCGTTGCCGTGGTCGCGCAGCCAGGTTTCCAGCTCGCGGCGATAGTCCGCGCGGAAATCGGCATTGCCGGGGCTGAAATGCAGCTTGCGCGCCGCCACTTCCACGCGCTCGCGCGCGCTGGCACGGGCCTGGGCGATGCCGTGCGGGGATTCGTTGGTGAGGATGACGAAGTTGCGTGGGAAGCCCGGCGTGTACTTGACCACGAACGGCTGGTCGCGCGCCGGGATGCGGATGGCGTTTTCCAGCGGCCACAGCGAAGCGGTGTTGGTGTAGAACACCACGTCCACGTCGCGGCCCTCGGCGGTATGCAGCACCCCTTCGTAGCGCCAGATGTACTGTTCGTTGAGCGTGGAACTGGTTCGCTCGGCCTTGACGATCACCGCTTCACCACGCTCGCCCACCACGTTGAGGAAGGTGGCGTTGAGGAAGTGGCCGAGGAACATGTTGAGCATCGCCAGCGGAAACACCACGATGGCGTAGCCCGGAAAGCGCCGCCACCACGAGACCAGTCCGGCCAGCACCATCGCTGCAAAGAACGTCAGCAGCGGATGCTGCGAGATGAACCAGAACAGGACGGAGAGGGCGGTGATCATTGTCGATGGCGTGCGGGCGCCATGCTGGCGCCCGCGCAGGTCCTCAGGCCGACCAGGTATCGCGCAGGGTCACGCTGCGGTTGAACACCGGCTTGGCTTCGGTGTGGTCGCGGCGGTCGGCGACGAAGTAGCCGGTACGTTCGAACTGGAACGACTGCTCCGGTGCGGCGCTGGCCGCGGCCGGCTCGACATAGCCGGTGACGGTGCGGCGCGATTCCGGATTGAGGTAATCGCGGTAGGTCTTGCCTTCCGAGTCATCATCCGGGTTCGGCACCGAGAACAGGCGGTCGTACAGGCGGATCTCGGCCGGCACGCCATGCACGGCGCTGACCCAGTGGATGGTGCCCTTGACCTTGCGGTTGGCGCCTTCCATGCCCGGACGTGATTCCGGATCCAGCCAGCCGCGCAGCTCGGTGATGGTGCCATCGGCATCCTTGATCACTTCGTCGCAGCGGATGATGCCGGCGCCGCGCAGGCGCACTTCGCCACCCGGCACCAGGCGCTTCCAGCCCTTCGGCGGCACTTCGGCGAAGTCCTCGCGATCGATCCAGACTTCGCGGGCGAACGGCACTTCGCGGCTGCCGAAGCTCTCGTCCTTCGGGTGGTTGCTGAAGGTCAGCAGCTCTTCGTGGCCTTCCGGCAGGTTGGTCAGCACCAGCTTGACCGGATCGACCACCGCCATGCGGCGTGGGGCGGCGCTGTCGAGGTCCTCGCGCAGTGCGCCTTCCAGCACGCTGAAGTCGATCAGCGAATTCTGCTTGCTGATGCCTACGCGCTCGGCAAACAGGCGCATCGCAGACGGGGTATAACCACGGCGGCGCAGGCCCTGCAAGGTCGGCATGCGCGGGTCGTCCCAGCCGTCCACCAGCTGTTCGGTGACCAGCGCCATCAGCTTGCGCTTGCTCATCACCGTGTAGTTGATGTTCAGGCGCGAGAACTCGATCTGGCGCGGCTTGGCAGCTTCGCGCGGCAGGCCGGCATCGACCAGCGGCTGGGTCAGCGCATCGTCATGGGCGAAATCGACGTTGTCCACGCACCAGTCGTACAGCGGGCGGTGGTCTTCGAACTCCAGCGTGCACAGCGAGTGGGTGATGCCCTCGATCGAATCACCCAGCGCGTGGGCGAAGTCGTACATCGGGTAGATCGGCCACGCGCTGCCGGTGTTCTGGTGCTCGACGTGCTTGATGCGGTACAGCGCCGGATCGCGCAGGTTGATGTTGCCGCTGGCCATGTCGATCTTCGCGCGCAGGGTGCGTGCGCCATCCGGGAATTCACCGGCGCGCATGCGGCGGAACAGGTCGAGGTTCTCCTCGACGCTGCGGTCGCGCCACGGCGACGGGCGGCCCGGCTCGGTGAGAGTGCCGCGGTAGGCGCGCACTTCCTCGGCCGACAGGTCGCAGACATAGGCCTTGCCCTGTTCGATCAGCTTCTCGGCGGCCAGGTAATAGGCCTGGAAGTAGTCCGAAGCATGGCGCAGCTCGTTCCACTCGAAGCCCAGCCAGCGCACGTCGTCCTGGATCGCGGCCACGTACTCCGGATCTTCCTTGGCCGGGTTGGTGTCGTCGAAGCGCAGGTTGCAGACGCCGCTGAATTCGCCGGCGATGCCGAAGTTCAGGCAGATCGACTTGGCATGGCCGATGTGCAGGTAGCCGTTCGGTTCCGGCGGGAAGCGGGTCTTGATCGCCTGGTGCTTTCCGCTGGCCAGGTCCTCGCGCACGATCTGGCGGATGAAATCGCGCTTTTCGTGGCTGTCGGCGGGGGTCTCGGGGCTGGCGGGGGTGTGCTCGGACATGAGTCGGCGAAAAGAAAGGCAGAAAGACCAACAGTCTAGCGCGTACCGGGCAGAACTGCCGGCAACTCTCGGATCCCGCCCTCTCCACCATTCGGCCCCCAGGCGTATGCTGGACCCTTGTCCCGAGGAGCCGCCGCATGCACATCGTGTACAAGGCCGACAATCTGTTCGACGCCCATCTGGTCAAGCACGCCCTGGAAGACGCCGGTATCCCCGCGTTTGTGTTCGGAGAGCAGTTGCTGGGCGGGATGGGCGAGCTGCCGCTGTTTGGCGTGTTGCGGGTCGGCATCCCCGATGCGGCACGCCCGCAGGCCGAGGACATCGTGGCCGCGCTGGACTTGGGCCACGCGCCGGACGCCCCCATTTCAGATGCAGACGACATAGCCGGCCTTCCGGCGTAGGAGCGCATCATGTTGGGAATTGGCCAGGGCATCCTCGGCATCGGGGCCTTCAAGCAGCGCCTGCCGCGCCCGGAAGAGGCGCTGCCGGGACGCGAGCAGCCGTTGCCGCTGCACAGCAACCAGCACTTCGTGAACAGCCATCCGCTGAAGGACCGCTTCGCCGGCCTGCAGCAGATCCGCTTCGCGCTGGGCTGTTTCTGGGGCGCCGAGCGCAAGTTCTGGACCGAACCGGGCGTGTACAGCACCTCGGTGGGCTATGCCGGCGGCATCACCCCGAACCCGACCTATGAAGAGGTCTGCTCGGGCCTGACCGGCCACACCGAAGTGGTGCAGGTGGTGTTCGACCCGGCGGTGGTGAGCCTGGAACGGCTGCTGCAGCTGTTCTGGGAAAGCCATGACCCGACGCAGGGCATGCGCCAGGGAAACGACACCGGCACCCAGTACCGTTCGGCGATCCATGCCACCGACGAGGGCCAGTACAAGGCCGCGCTGGCCAGTCGCGAGGCCTACCAGGCGCAGCTGGATGCGGCCGGCTACGGCCCGATCACCACCGAGATCGTGTACCCGGCACCGGCGTACTACTACGCCGAGGACTACCACCAGCAGTACCTGGCGAAGAATCCGAACGGCTATTGCGGCATCGGCGGCACCGGCGTGAGCTGCCCGATCGGATTGGATGTGGAGGCGCCGCGCTGACGCGCGGTGGTCCGCCTGCGGCGGGCAACGTCAACGGCTGAAAGCCAAAGCCAAAGCCAAAGCGGCTCTGGGTCGCTGCTTGTTGGGTGGGGCGGTGTGGGTTGGCAGACACGCCGTGAACCCCGCTCCGCGGTCCGGCCCAGCCGCTGGCGGCTGTGCGTTCGGGCGCTTGCGAAGCAGTGCTTCGCAAGCAAAGCGCCCTCACCCCTGGGGGCTCGATGGCGCCATCCATGGCGCCAACGGTCCTGCCAACCCACACCGCCCCACCCCCGACAGTTTCCCGGTGACGGTGGGAAAGAGCATTGGGTTACTGACGAACTGATGGAAAACAAAAAGGACGCGGCGTTCGCCGCGTCCTTTTTGTTTGGTTCTGCATTGCCCTTGTAGAGCCGAGCCATGCTCGGCTCCGAGCAAGCGAAGCGCGCGACCCGCTGCTGCTCTTCTTTCTTTCTTCCGTGGCGGGCGGCCGCAGGAAACTGTCGAAGGCAGGGTGGGTAGGCCGTGCAGGGGCGTGAGCCGCATGGATGCGGCGACCGAGCTTACAGGGACGTACTTGCAGCGTCCCCTGCACGGCCTACCCACCCTGCCAACCACATGACCCGCTCTTCGCGACCAAGCCCCCCGCCACGAGGGGCTCAGCCGTTGGCCGGAATCCTCACAGTGCCGCGCGGATCCGCTCGCGCAGTGCTTCCAGATCCTTGGCAAACGCCTCGATGCCGGTCGCCAGCTTCTCGGTGGCCATCGGATCGGCCGCCAGGTCCGCCGCGAACTTCGCCGCGTCGATCGGGGTCACCGCCGCGCCGTCCGCTGCACCGGCTACCAGCTTGCGCGGCAGCTCGCCGTGGTCGGCGTCCAGCTTCTCCAGCAGGTCCGGCGAGATCGTCAGGCGGTCGCAGCCGGCCAGTGCTTCGATCTGCGCGGTCGAACGGAACGAGGCGCCCATCACCACCGTCGGCGAACCGCGACGCTTGAATTCGGCGTACACGCCGCGCACGAACTTCACGCCCGGGTCTTCGTCGATGGTGGCCGGGGTCTGGCCGTTGGCCACGTACCAGTCGAGGATGCGGCCGACGAACGGCGAGATCAGGAACGCGCCGGCTTCGCTGCAGGCCAGCGCCTGGGTCGGGTTGAAGATCAGCGTCAGGTTGCAGTCGATGCCTTCGGCCTGCAGGATGCGCGCGGCTTCCACGCCTTCCCAGGTCGCGGCGATCTTGATCAGGATCTTCTCGCGCGGCACGCCGGCGTCGGCGTACATCTGGATGAACTGGCGGGCCTTGGCCACGGTGGCCGCGGTGTCGTGAGCCAGGTCGGCATCCACCTCGGTGGATACCCGGCCCGGCACCAGCGTGCTAAGCAGCGCGCCGACGCCGATGGTCAGGCGGTCGGCCACCGCGTGCACCACGGCTTCGCGGTCGCCACCCTGCTGGCGGCCCCAGGCCAGTTCGCGTTCGATCAGCTCGGCGTAGACCGGCAGGTCCAGCGCCTTCTTCACCAGGGTCGGGTTGGTGGTGCAGTCCACCGGCTGCAGGCGCTTGATCGCCTCGTAGTCACCGGTATCGGCGACGACCACGGACAGTTCACGCAGCTGGGACAGTTTGGACGGGGTACTCATTGCGGCTCCTGGTGCAAGGGAATCGAATCGCGCGCGGTGCGCAGCGGTAATCAGGGGCGGTCGTTATGGACCGCGGTCACGCGCAGGCGCAGCTTCCGGCCACCGGGCGCGTTCCAGTCGATGCTCTGGCCGATCGAAAGGCCGAGCAGGGCACTGCCGACCGGGGCCAGCACGGAGACCTTGCCTTCATCGACGTTGGCTTCGCGGGGGAAGACCAGGGTCAGGACGTGCTTTTCGCCCGACACTTCATCTTCGCATTCCACGCGCGAATGCATCATGACGATGCCTTCGGGAATCTGGTCCGGTGCCATCACGGTGGCCCGGTTGAGTTCTTCAGCAAGCGCGAGCGCGGCAGGCGTCTGGCTCAGCGCGGGGGATTCGAGCATGGCGTCCAGGCGGTCCATGTCGAAAGTAGAAACGGTGATCGACGGCGGCAGGCCGCTGGCGGTACTCATGGTGAAGCTCCTTGGTTGAAAGCCATGCAAAAGGCGGCACCTGCTGGCGCCGCCTGTCTGTATTGTGGGGACAAATGCGGCCGGAATCGACTCCTGCCGATTCCGGGCCGATGCTGCAGGGGTTCAGCCGTTCAGCGCCGGGCCGGGCAGGGATGCCGCATCGGACGTGGCGTTCAGCGCCTCCAGCGTGAACAGCGCCTGCGGCAGACGCTTGAACTGGTCGGCCAGGTCCATCAGGAAGTCGTTCATGGCCGAGCTGCGGCGCCAGATCATGGCGATGCGGCGGCTGGGACGGCCCTCGCCGGTGAAATCGAGCAGGCGGATGTTGTTCGAGCGCGGCACTGGCGGCTGCACCGACAGGCTCGGCAGCAGGGTGATGCCGACGTCGGCGGCGACCATCTGCCGCAGGGTTTCCAGGCTGGTGGCGCGGAATTCGGACTTCTCATTGGCGCCGAACAGGCGGCAGACTTCCAGCGCTTGGTCGCGCAGGCAATGCCCGTCTTCCAGCAGCAGCAGCTTCTGCGTCGCCAGTTCCTGCACGTCCAGATGTTCGCGACGGGCCAACGGGTGGCGCCCGGAGACAGCCAGCAGGAACGGCTCCTCGAACAGGAATTCGGCATGCAGCTGGTCGTCGATCACCGGCAGGGCCAGCAGTGCAGCATCCAGCTTGCCTTCGCGCAGGCGGTCCAGCAGCACGTCGCTCTTTTCCTCGACCAGCAGCAGTTCCAGCTCCGGGAAGCGCTCGCGGATGCGCGGGATCACATGCGGCAGCAGGTACGGGCCGAGGGTCGGGAAGATGCCCAGGCGCACCGTGCCGGCTTCCGGATCGCGGCTGCGTCGCGCCGCTTCCTTCAGCTGTTCCACTTCGGACACGATCACCCGCGCCCGTGCCGCCGCTTCCTGACCGGCCGGGGTCAGCATCACCTTGCGCGGTGCGCGTTCCACCAGCGGCAGGCCCAGCTCTTCTTCCAGCTTGCGGATCTGCGTCGACAGCGTGGGCTGGCTGACGAAGCAGGCGGCGGCAGCCCGGCCGAAATGCTTGTGGTCGGCCAGGGCTACCAGGTACTTCAGATCACGTAGGTTCATCCTTACACCCCAGGGGTAACGGACCGGCTGACGGCGTGGTTACCCGACAGGCAGACAATGTTCCCGGTGATCTGGGAACGGTGGATCAGGCCGCTTCAGCAACGGCACCGCTGCTGTTGCTCACCGACGAGCGGATCAGGTGGTCGAACGCGCTCAGTGCGGCGGTGGAACCGGCGCCCATGGCGATGATGATCTGCTTGTAGGGCACCGTCGTGCAATCGCCAGCAGCGAACACACCCGGCAGGTTGGTCTGGCCGCGGTCATCGATGACGATCTCGCCACGCGGCGAAAGCGCCACCACATCCTTCAGCCACTCGGTGTTGGGCAGCAGGCCGATCTGCACGAAGATGCCTTCCAGCTCGACGCGGTGGGCATCGCCGCCGATGCGGTCCTTGTACACCAGGCCGGTGACCTTGCTGCCGTCGCCCAGCACTTCGGTGGTCTGTGCGCTGGTCAGCACCGTCACGTTGGCCAGGCTGCGCAGCTTCTTCTGCAGCACTTCGTCGGCACGCAGGCTGGAATCGAACTCCAGAAGGGTTACATGCGACACGATGCCGGCCAGATCGATGGCCGCTTCCACGCCGGAATTGCCGCCGCCGATCACCGCCACGCGCTTGCCCTTGAACAGTGGGCCATCGCAGTGCGGGCAGTAGGCCACGCCCTTGTTGCGGTACTGGTCTTCGCCCGGCACGTTCATCTGCCGCCAGCGTGCGCCGGTGGACAGGATCACCGAACGGGACTTGAGCACCGCACCGTTCTCCAGCTGCACCTGCACCAGGCCGTCTTCGCCGGCCGGCACCAGCGCGCTGGCACGCTGCAGGTTCATGATGTCCACGTCGTACTCGCGCACGTGCTGTTCCAGCGCCGTGGCCAGCTTCGGGCCCTCGGTCTCCTTCACCGAAATGAAGTTCTCGATGGCCATGGTGTCCAGCACCTGTCCACCAAAGCGCTCGGCGGCGATGCCGGTGCGGATGCCCTTGCGCGCGGCGTAGATCGCCGCTGCCGCACCGGCCGGGCCACCGCCCACCACCAGCACGTCGAACGCGTCCTTGGCGGCAATCTTCTCGGCATCGCGCTTGCCGGCATTGGTGTCCAGCTTGGCCACGATCTGCTCCAGGGTCATGCGGCCCTGGTCGAACACTTCACCGTTGAGGTACACGGTCGGCACCGACATGATCTCGCGCTTCTCGACTTCGTCCTGGAACAGCGCACCATCGATGGCCACGTGCTGGATGCGCGGGTTGAGCACTGCGGCCAGGTTCAGCGCCTGGACCACGTCCGGGCAGTTCTGGCAGGACAGCGAGAAGTAGGTTTCGAACCGGTAGTCGCCTTCCAGGTTCTGCACCTGCTCGATCAGCTCGGCGGTGGCCTTGGACGGATGACCGCCCACCTGGAGCAGCGCCAGCACCAGCGAGGTGAACTCGTGGCCCATCGGCAGGCCGGCGAAGGTCAGGTGGATGTCCTGGCCCGGGGTGCCCAGGTCGAAGGACGGCACGCGGCCCTGCCCATCGCGCAGCACCTGCAGCGAGATCTTGTCCGACAGGCTCTCCAGGGTCTGCAGCAGGTCCAGCATTTCCTGCGACTTGGCGCCATCGTCGGCGTGCGCGGTGATCTGGATCGGGCGGGTCACGCGTTCCAGATAGGTCTTCAGCTGCGACTGCAGGTTGGTGTCCAACATCGGGTCATCTCCTGGCTTCAGGCAAACAGGGGGCGTGGCACCGCTGTAGAAGGTAGCGGACCAGCAGGGGGTAGGGGTGAACCCAAGACAGCGACCGTGGAAGGGGCTGGCTGGCCAAGGCGGGCGAGCGTTGGCTGTCTTGGGTTCACCCCCACGCCGGCGGGGGGACCGGCACGGGGATGAAGGGCGCGCCGTGGCGTGGGGCCACGGCAGGCCGGTAGGGCTTAGATCTTGCCGACCAGGTCCAGCGACGGGGTCAGGGTCTTCTCGCCTTCCTTCCACTTGGCCGGGCAGACCTGGTTCGGGTTGGCGGCGGTGAACTGGGCAGCCTTGAGCTTGCGCAGGGTCTCGGACACGTCACGGGCGATCTCGTTGGAGTGGATCTCCAGGGTCTTGATCACGCCTTCCGGGTTGATGATGAAGGTGCCGCGCAGGGCCAGGCCTTCTTCTTCAATGTGCACGCCGAAGGCGCGGGTCAGCTGGTGGGTCGGGTCGCCGACCAGCGGGAACTGGGCCTTGCCGACGGCCGGCGAGGTCTCGTGCCACACCTTGTGCGAGAAGTGGGTGTCGGTGGTGACGATGTAGACCTCGGCGCCGGCCTTCTTGAACTCGGCGTAATGGTCAGCGGCGTCTTCGATCTCGGTCGGGCAGTTGAAGGTGAAGGCGGCCGGCATGAAGATCAGGACGGACCACTGGCCCTTCAGGCTGGCGTCGGAAACCTTGATGAACTCGCCGTTGTGGTAGGCGTTGGCTTCGAACGGCTGGATCTGGGTATTGATGAGGGACATCATTTTTCCTCTTGGTGAAGGGGAGTGGGTGAATCGACAGGAGCTAGGTTACCCATTCGCTCGCGATAAGAACAATCCATTGATTGCATCTATTCGATAGATGGAGTCTATCGAATGGCCCTTAGCAGACACTGAACCTCGCCATCGCCATCCTGCAATTGCCTGTGTGACAAGGGAAATCTCGGCAGACCGCTGCTTGGGGCCGATAGTCCCTCCTTATCCCGCCCGGCGGAACCTGAACGGATTCCGGTTTTGTAGAGCCGAGCCTGTGCTCGGCTGCTCCAGAAGCGGCCGAGCACAGGCTCGGCTCTACAATTGCAGCATGTCCTTTCAAGCCCAACCCACCCTGCGTCAGGTCGTAGCCGACGCCAGTGCTCGCTTGGGCAGCAGCGACGCCCGCCACGAGGCGGAACTGCTGCTGCTGCATGTACTGGAGCGCCCGCGCAGCTGGCTGTTCGCCCATGCCACCGATCCGCTGGCCGCCAATGACCAGGCCGCCTTCGAAGCTTTGCTGGCCCGCCGTGTGGCCGGTGAGCCGGTGGCCTACCTGACCGGGCGCCGCGGTTTCTGGACGCTGGACCTGGAGGTCGACCCGGCCACGCTGATCCCGCGTCCGGAAACCGAGCTGCTGGTGGAGCTGGCGCTGGAGCGCCTGCCGCTGGACCGCGCCCTGCAGGTAGCCGACCTCGGCACCGGCAGCGGTGCGATTGCCCTGGCCGTGGCCAGCGAACGGCCGCAGGCGCAGGTGCTGGCCACCGACGCCAGTACCGCCGCACTGGCCGTCGCCGCGCGCAATGCCACGCGCCATGAACTGCGCAACGTGCGCTTCGCCGAAGGCGGGCACGACTGGTATGCGCCGCTGCAGGGCGCGCGTTTTGATCTGATTGCCAGCAACCCGCCGTACATCGCCAGCGACGATCCGCATCTGGAGCAGGGTGACCTGCGCTTCGAGCCGGCCACCGCACTGGCCTCGGGTCCGGATGGCCTGGATGACATCCGCCGTATCGTCGACGGTGGCCAGGCCCACCTGCGGCCCGAGGGCTGGCTGTTGATCGAGCACGGTTGGGACCAGGGCGCGGCGATCCGTGCGCTGTTCGACGCGGCGGGATTTGTCGAGGTGCAGACCGCACAGGACCTGGAGCAGCGCGACCGCATCACCCTGGGCCGGCGTCCGGCCTAGAATGGAGGTTCTCCTGCCCCGGCAGGGCATCACCCTGGAGCTGCAAGCATGCGTACGCTGTACCCCGCCATCACCCCCTACGACGTCGGCACCCTGAAGGTCGACGACCGCCACACGCTGTACTTCGAACAGTGCGGCAACCCGGAAGGCAAGCCGGTGGTGATGCTGCATGGTGGCCCGGGCGGCGGCTGCAGCGACAAGATGCGCCAGTTCCACGACCCGTCCAAGTACCGCATCATCCTGTTCGACCAGCGCGGTGCCGGCCGTTCCACCCCGCACGCGGATCTGGTGGACAACACCACCTGGGACCTCGTTGCCGATATCGAGAAGCTGCGCGAGCACCTGAAGGTCGATCGCTGGCAGGTGTTCGGTGGCAGCTGGGGCTCGACCCTGGCCCTGGCCTACGCCGAAACCCACCCGCAGCGCGTGACCGAACTGGTTCTGCGCGGCATCTTCATGCTGCGTCGCTGGGAACTGGAGTGGTTCTACCAGGAAGGCGCCAACCGCCTGTTCCCCGATGCCTGGGAGCATTACCTCAAGCCGATTCCGCCGGTGGAGCGCCATGACCTGATCTCGGCCTTCCACCGCCGCCTGACCAGCGACGACGAAACCACCCGCCTGGAAGCGGCCAAGGCCTGGGCGGTGTGGGAAGGCGCGACCAGCTTCCTGCATGTCGATGATGACTTCATCAACAGCCACGAAGACCCGCATTTCGCGCTGGCGTTTGCCCGCATCGAGAACCACTACTTCGTCAACGGTGGTTTCTTCGAGGTGGAAGACCAGCTGCTGCGCGACGCGCACCGCATCGCCGACATCCCGGGCGTGATCGTGCACGGCCGCTACGACGTGGTCTGCCCGCTGGCCAACGCCTGGGACCTGACCAAGGTGTGGCCGAAGGCGAAGCTGGAAATCACCCCGGCCTCGGGCCATTCGGCGTTCGAGGCCGAGAACGTGGATGCGCTGGTGCGCGCCACCGATAGCTTCGCCTGATCGGTAGTGCCGGCCAGCAACGCGTCGGCCAGCACCTGCAGCTTCGGCGAGTGCTGGCGCGACGGCGGGTAGATCAGCGACAGCGCACGGCTGCGGCCCTCGAACGGCTGCAGCACGCGCTGCAGGCGGCCGTCGGCCAGGGCGTCGGCCACGGCGAAATCCATCACCTGCACGATGCCGATGCCGGCGATGGCCGCTTCCACCAGCGGATCGCCGCTGTCGAACACCATCCGCGCCGGTGGTGTGACCTCACGCAGTTGCCCGTCCTGCAGGAACTGCCAGTCCACCAGCCGGCCACTGCGCAGGTTGCGCACGGCCAGGCACGCGTGGCCCTGCAACGCCGCCACATCGTCCGGTGCGCCACAGCGGGCCAGGTAGCCGGGGCTGGCCACCGTCACCCAGCGCAGCGGCCGCAGTGGCCGCGCGACGATGCGCTGGTCGGCGATGACGCCGGTGCGCAGCGCGGCATCGAAACCTTCCTCGACCAGATCGACCAGGCGGTCGTTGAGCACGGCTTCCACCTGCAGTTGCGGGTGCTGCTGCAGCATCGGCCCCAGCAGCGGTACCAGCACCTTGCGCCCGAACATCGAGGGCGCACTGATCTTCAGGGTGCCCGAGGGCGTGCACGGACGGTCGGCCAACTGGCGTTCGGCGTCTTCGAGACCGCACAGCAGGGGCGCGACCTGATCGACGAACTGGCGACCATCCGGGGTCAGTGCCACGTTGCGGGTGTTTCGCTGCAGCAGCTTCACCCCCAGCGTGGCTTCCAGCCGACTGATCGCGCGCGACAGGCCTGACTGGCTCAGGCCCAGCTGCCCGGCGGCGACGGTGAAACTGCGTGCTTCGGCCACCTGCACCAGCATGCGCACGGCATTGAGGTCCATCGAGGTTCCATTCATGCTGAAAATCATGACAGATATGGCTGGAAAGGGGTTTATTGATAGCTCTGCATCAATGAGACTGCGCTCCCCCACAGCACCGGACCGACGATGCCTCCCCTCAAGTACCCGCGCTGGGCGCTGGCCCTGCTGGCCACCGCCCAGCTGATCATCGCCCTGGATGCCACCATCATCTTCGTCGCCCTGCACGACATGGGGCGCGCGCTGCAGATCAACGCACAGCAGCTGCAATGGGTCGTCAGTGCCTACACCGTGGCCTTCGGCGGCAGCCTGCTGCTGGGTGGCCGTGCCGCCGACCTGATCGGCCGTCGCCGCTTCTACCGGCTGGGCATGCTGCTGTTCGCACTGGCGTCGCTGCTCGGCGCGCTGGCGCCGAACGCCACCCTGCTGATCATCGCGCGTGCGGCGCAGGGCATCGGCGCGGCATTGCTGTTCCCGGCCACGCTGGCGCTGATCAACACGTTGTATGCGGAAGGTCCGGTGCGCAACCGTGCACTTGCGATCTGGAGCATGGCCAGCGCGGTGGGCCTGGCGCTGGGCACGCTGCTCGGCGGCGTGCTGACCCAGGCGTTCGGCTGGCCGGCGGTGCTGGCGGTGATCGTGCCACTGGCCACCACCTGCGCGGTCGCTGCGGGCGCGTGGTTGCCGGCCGATGGCCCGCGTCTGCAGGGCCGTTCCTTCGATCTGGCCGGTTGCCTCACCGTCACTGCCGGCGGCAGTCTGCTGGTCACCACCCTCGTGCAAGGGCCGGAGTGGGGCTGGACTGCGCCGGCCACGCTGGGCTGCCTGTTGCTGTCGGTGCTGCTGCTGGTGGCGTTCGTGCAGATCGAACAGCGCAGCCGCGATCCGCTGATGCAGTTCGCGTTGCTGCGGCTGCCCGGACTGCGCGCGGCACTGGGCCTGACCTTCGCCTTCATGAGCAGCTATGGAGTGCAGTACTACTTCATGGCGCTGTACTTCCAGGACGGCTACGGCTGGAGCCCGCTGCAGGCCGGCCTGGCTTTCCTGCCGGCGACGGCGGTGTGCACGGTCGGCATCCAGCTGGCGGAGTGGGCGCTGAAGCGCTGGAGTGCACGCAAGGTGCTGGTGCTCGGCCAGCTGGCCGGTGCCGTTGGCATCGCCTGGGTCGCAGCAACACTCCCGCACGCCTCGAACTTCTGGCCGCTGCTGCCCGGCGTGGTAGTGCTGAGCATCGGCCAGGGCATGACCTGGACCTCGATGTGGATCGTGGCCGGGCAGGGCGTGCCGTCCGCACAGCAGGGTGTTGCATCTGGCATGGCGGCGACCGCGCAGCAGATCGGTGGTGCGCTGGGCCTGGCGGTGCTGGTGATGGTGGCCAATGCCCATGCGGGTGCAGCCGGTTCGCCGAGTGCACTGGCCGGGCTGGTGCGCGCCGAATACGGTGCCGCCTTGTTTTCACTGTTCGGCGTGGTGATCGCGCTGGGCCTGCGCCCGGTGCCGGCCGAATCGGCCGCCACCGTCTGCCCGGCCAACGAGGCATGATTGAAGGCGCTGCCGTGGGTGGATGTGCCGCGCCTGTGGCAGTGCCGGCCGCTGGCCGGCAAACACATTGATCCAACTACCCTGAGGTTTCCAGCCAGCGGCCGGCACTACCGATCCGGAATGGATCCACGCGCATTCAACCCAGCGCCAGCAACTGCGGCTGCAACGCGCTGAAGATCCGCGCCAGCCGCTCTGCCCACGCCTGCTGCCCGGCGGCATCGGCGATCAGGTCCTGGCGGATCTCCAGCTCCACGTGCACCAGGCCGCGCCCTTCACCATGCACCGGTACCGCGTAGTCGCTGGTACTGCTGACCGAATACGGTTCGTTGTCACCGACCACCAGGTCGCCTTCATCGCGCAGTGCCTGCAGCAGGGCATGCGCAAAGCGCGTGTCCTGGTGGTACAGCACGCCGGCGTGCCACGGTCGCTGCGCGCCGTTCATAACAGGGGTGAAGCTGTGCATCATCACCAGCAGGGTGGGGCGGCCGGCAGCGCGGCGCGCGTCCAGTTCCGCATCGATGCGGGCGTGGTACGGTGCGTGGATCGCATTGATGCGCTGCTGCCGCTGCGCCGCCGACAGCGCGGCATTGCCGGGCACCACGGTGTGGTCGCTCACCTCCGGAATCAGCGTGGGCGAGGCCAGTGGGCGGTTGCAGTCGATCAGCAGCCGCGAATAGGTCTGTTCGATCGCCCAGGCATCCAGCCGTTTAGCCAGTGCACGGGTGGTGCCGGCGATGCCGATGTCCCAGCCGATGTGGCGGTCCAGTTCGCTCTGCGGCAATCCAAGATCGGCCAGCGCACGCGGCACCTGCTGGCCGGCGTGGTCGGCCAGCAGCAGGTACGGCGACGCGCCCTGCGGCCGGTGGAGGGTGTAGATCGCCGGGTCGTCGGCGCCGAGCAGCGCCGGCAGCGCATGCAGGTCGGCGTCAGCCACGCGGGCGTCCGTCCAGGTGATGCTCGATCATCCACAGCCCGGCCCAGAGCTTGGCATCCAGCTCGTAGCCTTCGCCCATCTTCTGCACCAGCCAGGCCGCTGCCTCACTGCGCGGAATCTCGTGGACGATGATGTCCTCGCTGTCGTCGCCACCCCCTTCGCCGATCCGGCGCAGGCCGGTGGCGCGCACGAAGGCGATCTTCTCGCTGCTGGCGCCGGAAGAGGTCGGGCCGATCAGCAGCACTTCGGCGTGATCGGCGGTCCAGCCGGTTTCTTCCTCGAGCTCGCGCACGGCCGAGACTTCAATCGATTCGCCGGCGTGGATGTCGCCGACCAGGCCGGCCGGCATCTCGATGGTGGGGGCCTGCAGCGGTACACGGAACTGTTCGACGAACAGCACCTTGTCCTCCGGGGTGACGGCGATGATGATCGCCGCCAGGCCGCCGGCGTGGGTGCGTTCGCTGTATTCCCAGGTGCCGCGCACGACCATGCGCTGGTACTTGCCTTCATAGACGACACGCGGGGCTTCGGTATTGCGCTGGCTCATGCGGGCTCGCTGTGGGTGGGAAGAGGGTCGGCCACGCCAGCGGCATCGAACAGCCGGCGGCGGGTCATCGGGCCGAATCGAAGGGTCTGGCACAGGCCACCGAGCAGTTCCGGGTCGGCCGCCTGGCGCAGCAGGCCGGGTTGGCTGCCTTCCAGCGGCGCGTCCAGCGCGATGGTGGTCAGCTGGCGCCAGAGCCGGGCATGCTCGCGCTGCTCGCGCAGGCGCACCGCCATCTGGGCCGCGCCGCGCAGGCGCAGGAACGGCACTTCGTCCAGGCGTTCGTACAGTGCATCCATGCTGCCGAAATGGGCCAGCAGCACGGCGGCGGACTTGCTGCCCACGCCACTGATACCGGGAATGTTGTCCACCGCATCGCCGCACAGCGCCAGGTAGTCGGCAATCTGGTGCGCGTGCACGCCGTGCCGCGCCTTCACCCCGGCCACGTTCCAGCGCTGGTTGCGCGCATAGTCCCACTGCTCGTCATGGTCGGCCAGCAGCTGCGACAGGTCCTTGTCGGCGGAGATGATCACGCCGCGATGGCTGCTGCGGTGAACGTGCAGGGCGCTGCCGATCAGGTCGTCGGCCTCGTATTCGTGGTGCGCCAGCACCGCCAGGCCCAACGCCGCGCATAACGCCTTGCAGTGCACGAACTGCCGCTTGAGTGCTTCCGGTGCCGGATCACGGTTGGCCTTGTAGGCCGGGTACAGGCGGTGGCGGAAGCCGCTGTCGAGCGCTTCATCGAAGGCGATGGCGATGTGCTGCGGGCGCTCGCGCTCGAGCAGGTCCAGCAGGAAGCGGGCGAAACCGTGCACGGCATTGGTCGGCCAGCCCTGCGCGTCCTGGAACTGGTCCGGCAGCGAGTGCCAGGCGCGGAACACGTAGATGCTGGCATCGACCAGGTACAGCGAAGGCGGCGGTGCCGGCAGGCTCATGCCGGCGGCGTCCAGTCGCGCAGCAGCGCGGCCGGGTCCGGACGCTCGCGCTCGGGCACGGCGGCCTTCGGCGTACCGATATGGATGAAACCGGCGACGCTCTCGCCCTCGGCCAGGCCCAGGTAGGCGTGCACGGCGGGGTCGAAGGCCATCCAGGCGGTCAGCCACTGCGCGCCGAAGCCCAGCGCCTGCGCGGCCTGCAGCAGGGCGAAACAGACGCAGCCGGCGGTCATCAGCTGTTCCTGTTCGGGCACCTTCGGGTCCGGCCGCGGGCTGGCCACCACCACGATCACCAGCGGTGCGTGGCTGAAACGCTGGCGGTCCTTCTCGAACACGGCCTCGCCCGCATGTGGGTCGCGCTGGCGGCTGCGTTCAGCCAGGAAGTCGCCCAGAGTGTGACGTGCATCGCCGGCGATCTTCAGGAAGCGGAACGGTACCCGCTTGCCGTGGTCGGGCACGCGTACGGCCGAGGCCAGCATGCGCTGCAGGGTTGCCGGGTCCGGGCCGGGCTCGCCCAATTGCCGCGAGGGCACCGAGCGGCGGGCATCCAGGGCAAGCAGGGCAGTGGGGTCGGGCATGGAGTCTGAACCGGTCATCACGGGCATTTGATTATAGTCGGGGTGGTCGAAGACGCCGTCTGGGTCGCGTCCAGCCCCTGAATACCAAACTGTGATGAACATCATGCCACTGGCGGGAAAGGGACGGCCGCCTGCTCTCGCCTCGTGGGCCTTGCACGGCTTACGATATCCATCTTGCCGGGCCGCCGGTCATGAGGTTTGAAGTGAGGACTGTTTCACTGTCCGTGACGGGCTGGCCGGCCTACCATCGACGTACCGGTACATGGGGTGTGCCGGCCGCCGCGATGTCCATGCTGACTGTCGTACCAGAGAAGGTGGGGAGCCTTCCCGAATGATGAGCGCGCCCACACCGATGGGATCGCCGGGTCGTGACCCGGTCCAGTTGCAGCGTGCCCGGGACATGGTCCTGCCCGCGCTGTGCCAGGTTTTCGGGGCCGCACTGGCGCGTTTCGACGACGCACTGTTCGACCGCGCCGGCAATGCCGGTTCGTCGCAGCTGCTGTTCCTGGATGCGATGCGTGAACTGCGCCGCCGCCGCGAGGACATCGCCGGTGCCTTCGCCGGCCATCTGCAGCGGGCTTGGGACGCGCTCGCCAGCGGCGAGCCGCTGTCGGCCGAGGCGACCCTGTCCGGTCCTGCCGAAGATGGCCTGAGCCTGCTGGCCGAACATGTACTGGAATCGCGGCTGGCGGTGCGCAATTTCGCCACCGTGCTGCTGCGCGACTTCAAGCCGGTGCTGGCGCGGCTCGACCGGCGCCTGGGCCGCCTGATCGGCGGCGCCGAGCTGGATGCCGACCACAACCCGGTCAGCCCCGAACACCTGGGCGTGGCCATCCACGAGGCCTTTGCCGGCTGCGAGCTGGCGCCGGAAGTGCACCTGGTGCTGATCAAGCTGTGCGAGCGCGACCTGCGCGCGCCGGTGGGCCGCATCTACGAGAAGCTGGACGAGCAGCTGGCCGCCGCTGGCGTGATGTCGCAGGTGGGGGCCCCGCGGCGTCCATTGTCGGCCGCGCCCGACCCGCGCATGGCGGCGGGGGCGGATGATCTGGTCGAGCCGCGCCACGCGGCGGGCTTGGAATCCGAGTTCAGCGATGATGAGCAGGCCGCGCCGGCCTGGGCGCAGCGCTTCGCCGCGCGCTGGTCCGAGCGCCGTGGCCACATGCAGCAGCATCTCGGGGGCGACGATGCCGGCAACGGCGAGGCGTATGCCGGCCAGCAGGGCATGCTGCTGGAGGCCCTGCATGAGCTGCTGCAGCAGACCCGTCACGTTCGCGAGGATGCCACCTCGGCCGCGCAGGTCGCGGTCGGCCAGCATCGCCCGTTGAGCCAGCGCGAGATGATGTCGGTGCTGTCACTGCTGCAGGCCACGCCCAGCGCCACCCTGCGCGCGGCCATCGGCGAGGACGGCGAATCCCTGGCGCAGCGCTTGAAGAGTGAAGTACTGTCCAGCGCGACCCGGCTGGGCGTCGATCCGGGCCAGACCCGGCTGGACCCGCAGGACGAGGATGCGATCGACCTGGTGGGCATGCTGTTCGACGTGATGCTGGACGAGCGCGAACTGGAAGGCCGCTCGCGCGAGCTGATCGGCCGCCTGGTGGTGCCCTTCGTCAAGGTGGCGATGCTCGACCGTCGCATGTTCGTGCAGAAGACCCATCCGGCGCGCAAGCTGCTCAACTCGCTGGCCGAGGCCTGCGAAGGCAACACCGGCGAAAGCCAGGCCGAGCGCATGCTGATGGCCAAGGTCGAGGAGATCATCGAACGGCTGGTGGCCGAGTTCAACGAGAACCTGGCGATCTTCCTGACCCTGGAAGAGGAATTCCGCGAGTTCCTCGTGCAGCACCGCCGCCGCGTGGAAATCGCCGAGCGGCGCGCCGCCGAAACGCAGCGTGGCCAGGAAAAGCTGGAAATGGCCCGCAGCCGGGCAGGTGCCGAACTGGACCGTCGCATCGGCGATGCCTCCCTGCCGCCGGCCATCGCCGAGTTCCTGCGCCAGCCGTGGCAGCACCACCTGACCCTGGCCCTGCTGCGCGAGGGCGAGGAGGGCGCGTCGGTGGCCGAGGCACTGAGCCTGGCCGACGGCCTGCTGGAGGAAGTGGCCGAGGCGCGCCGCCAGATCGTCGGCAAGCCATGGCTGCAGGCCTGGCAGCCGGCGCTGGCCAAGGTGTTCGGCAGCGTTGGCGTGCACGGTGATGCCGCCACCGGCGCCATTGATGCCCTGCATGACACCTTGCAGGGCATTGCCGAATCGCGGCCGGAGCTGCAGCGCGCGCTGCCGGAGCTGCCGCAGGTCGCGTTGCCGGTACCGCCGGTGGCTGAATCGCCAGCGGTCGAGCTCGGCGGGCAGATCGACGCCGACGATTTCGACAACGCCGATGCCGACCGCTTCCGCCGCATGGAAATCGGCAACTGGCTGGATTTCGTCGACAAGGACGGCAAGGTCCAGGCCGGCAAGCTGTCCTGGGTCAGCCCGATTTCCTCGCGTCTGTTGTTCGTCAACCGTCGTGGCGTGCGCTTCTGCGTGGCCTCGCCGGAAGAACTGGCGGTGATGGTGCGGCTGGGCCGCCTGCGTGCCCACGTTGACGATGGCGCCTTCGACAGCGCGATGCAGGGTGTGATCGATCGGCTGGACCCGGGCAGCGCAACGCTGCACTGAGCCGTGGCCGCCTGCTAGGATCGGGAAAACTCACCGATCAGCGGGGACCTGCATGGCCGTGGCGTTGCTGGGGATCAAGGAGACCGCGCCGGGCGAACGGCGCGTGGCGCTGACGCCGGAAACCGCGCGCAAGCTCGGGGCCATGGGCATTGCCGTCTGGTATGAGGCGGGCGCGGGTTTGGCCGCTGGTTTCACCGACGCCGCCTATGACGATGCCGGTGCACGCGTCTTCGACGCGGGCCGCTGGGCCGAGATCGACATCCTGCTGTGCGTGCAGGCCCCCCCTGCGGCGGTGCTGGAACAGCTCAAGCCCGGCGCCAGCGTGGTCGGCCTGCTGGCCCCGGCCAGCGATCCGGCGCTGGCCGCGCTGGCGACCGATGGTCGCCTGCAGCTGTTCCCGCTGCAGCAGCTGCCGCGCACCACCCGTGCGCAGGCGATGGATGTACTCAGTTCGCAGGCCGGCATGGCCGGCTACAAGGCGGCGCTGATCGCTGCAGAACGTGCACCGCGTTTCTTCCCGATGCTGACCACCGCCGCCGGCACTGTGCGCCCGGCCAAGGTGCTGGTGATCGGTGCCGGCGTGGCGGGCCTGCAGGCCATTGCCACCGCGCGCCGCCTCGGTGCACAGGTGGAAGGCTTCGACGTGCGCCCGGAAACCCGCGAGCAGATCCAGTCACTGGGTGCACGCTTCCTCGACCTGGGGGTGAGTGCGGCCGGCGAGGGCGGTTATGCGCGCGCACTGAGTGATGAGGAGCGCGCCGAGCAGCAGCGCCGGCTGGCCGACCACCTGCGCAGCGTGGATGTGGTGATCTGCACCGCAGCGGTGCCGGGGCGACCGGCGCCGACGATCGTGACTGCGGCAATGGTGGAGGGCATGGCTGCTGGCAGCGTGATCGTGGATCTGGCTGCCGAGAGCGGTGGCAACTGCGCTCTGACCCAGCCGGGGCAGTGCATCGAACACCAGGGCGTGACCATTGATGGCCCACTGGGCCTGGCCAGCCGCGGCGCGACCCAGGCCAGCGAGATGTATGCGCGCAACCTGCTCAACTTCGTCGCGCTGTTCGTGCGCGAAGGGCAGCTCGGTTTCGACTGGGAAGACGAGTTGCTGGCCAAGACGCGCTGGCAGGCGTGACCTGACCTGCATGCTGTAGAGCCGAGCCCATGCTCGGCTTGCGCAGACGCGATGAAGCAGCCGGGCGTGGGCTCGGCGCTACAGAGGATTGAATCTGGCCTTACCGGGGCTTCGCCGGCGGCGGGTTGTCGCGCACCCAGTCCTTGCGCTGTTCCGGCGTCATCTGTGACCAGCGCTCGCGCAGGGCATCGCGCTGCGCGGGGGGCAGCCCCCGCATCTGGCCGAACAGGGCGCGGGCCTGCTCGCGCTGTTCCGGGCTCATGTGCTCGAAGCGGCGCAGGCCGCGGCGGGCCTTGTCGCGCTCTTCCGGACTCATCGATTGCCAGCGCTGGCCGTGCGAGAGCATGCGCTGGCGCTGGCCGGCATCGGCGCTGTTCCAGCGGTCGCGTAGCGGCGCCAGCAGGGACTCCCGCTGCGCTTCACTCAACTGTTCCCAGGCCGGCAGCGGTGCGGCCGGCGCAGGGCGTGCGGCAGGGGCGGGCGCGGCGGTCTGCGCCACCGCCGGGACGGCCGGCAGCAGCAACAGGGTCATCAGCAGGGGCAGGGTGTGCAGTCGGGGCATGATTCACTCCATCGCCAGGTCGGTATCGCCCAGCCACAGGTACAGATCGGGATTTTCGTCGTAGAGCGCGCTGTTGTCTTCCACCGCGGCAAGCACAGGTGCCGGCGCAGGGCCCGTCAGCGTGCCATGGCCGGTGAACTGCAGGCCTATCCCCAGCGCCACCACCAGCGAGCATGCACTGGCCAGCCACCAGCGCCAGCGCCCCCGGTGGGCGGCCGTGGCGCCGTGGCGAGCGTGGCGCAGCCGGGCCAACGTTGCAGGCGACAGGGCCTGCAGCGACTGCGCATGCAGGCTGCGCAGGGTGTCGTCGGAAGGCAGGGAGCGTTTCACGGGTGGATCTCCAGATAATCCTGCAGCGCCTGCCGGGCGCGTGCCAGATGGGTTTTTACCGCGCCTTCGCTGCAGCCCATGGCGCGGGCAGTGGTGGCCCCGTCCAGGTCCTGCAGCACGCGCAGGGTGAAGGCCTCGCGCTGGCGGGCGGGCAGGCGGCGCAACGCGTCCACCAGCTGCTGGTACTGCTGGCGCTGTTCATGCGCCTGTGCCGGGTCGGGGCCGGGATCGGCCCAGTCGATCCCGCCGCCTTCCGCGTCCTGGTTGTCGCGCCAGAACGGCAGGCGGAAGCGGCGCCGGCGCTGCACGTCGATCACGCGCCGGCGCAGGATGCTCCAGAACAGCGGCGCCCATTCGGCCGCCGGCTTGTCGGCGTAGTCCAGCATGCGCATCAGCGCGTCCTGCACCGCATCCATGGCGTCTTCGCGCTGGCGCAGGCCGGCCTCGGCGAAGCGGAACGCACGCGGGCCGACGCTGGCCAGGAACGCCTCCAGCGATGCCGGCGGGGCATCGGTCTCGGCGCTCGGGGGGACGGGGCTGCTCACCAGCACAGGGTACGGTTCCTCGCTCGGGGTCACCATCGACAACGCGTGAGCGCCGCTTCGGTTGACGCCGGGTGCACGCGGGGTTCAGCCCATGGTTATGATGGGACGACGAAGACAGAGCAGGAGCGTTGCCAGTGAGTGACGGGTTCGTGGCGCTGTACATCTTCATGCTGGCGGCCATCGCCGGCCACGTGATCATTTCGCGGGTGCCGGTGATCCTGCATACGCCGCTGATGTCGGGCTCCAACTTCATCCACGGCATCGTGCTGATCGGCGCGATGGTGGTGCTGGGGCATGCGCAGACGCCGCTGGAGAAAGCCCTGGGCTTCCTCGCCGTGGTGCTCGGTGCCGGCAACGCCGCCGGTGGCTACGTGGTCACCGCGCGCATGCTGGAAATGTTCAAGCCGAGCGCGCCCAAGGGTGGCCAGGACGAACCGAAGGAGCCGCAGGCTTGAACATCAGCACCGTCGAACTGCTCGATTGGCTGGTCAAGGCCAGTTACCTCGCTGCCGCCACGCTGTTCCTTCTGGGCCTTCAGCGCATGGCCTCGCCGCTGACCGCGCGCAGCGGCATCCGCTGGGCAGGGCTGGGCATGCTGCTGGCCACGGTGGCGACCTTCTTGCTCCCCGAACTGCACAACGTGCCGCTGATCCTGGTGGCGCTGCTGCTCGGCGCCGGCCTTGCCTGGTGGTCGGCCGGCAAGGTCGCCATCACCGACATGCCACAGATGGTGGCGCTGTACAACGGCATGGGCGGTGGCTCGGCGGCGGCGATCGGTGCGGTGGAACTGCTGCGCTACGCCTTCCTGGCCCATCGCGATACCCGCCACTGGAGCGCGCAGGCGCTGGCCGACCTGGCCGCGCGCCAGCCGTCGGGCACGGTGCTGCTGCTGGCGGTGGTCGGCGCGGCGATCGGTGCCGTGTCGCTGTCCGGTTCGGTGATTGCCTGGGCCAAGCTGGATGGGCGCCTGGACAAGCGCGTGACCTGGCCCGGCCAGCAGGTGATGAACCTGCTGGTGGCGCTGGCCGTGGTGGTGCTGGCGATCATCGCCGCCAGCACGCTCAGCACCTGGGCGATCGTCGCCTTCTTCGTACTGGCGCTGGCGCTGGGCGTGCTGATGACGCTGCCTATCGGTGGCGCCGACATGCCGGTGGTGATCTCGCTGTACAACGCGTTCACCGGCCTGGCGGTGTCGTTCGAAGGCTACGTGCTGGGCAACGAGGCATTGATCATCGCGGGCATGATGGTCGGCGCCGCCGGCATCCTGCTGACCCGGCTGATGGCCAAGGCGATGAACCGGCCGATCCGCAATGTGTTGTTCTCCAACTTCGGTGGTGGCGCCGGCGGGGAAGCGCAGGCGATCAGCGGTGCGCAGAAGCCGATTGAAGCGTCGGATGTCGCGGCGATGATGGCCTACGCAGAACGCGTGGTAATCGTGCCTGGTTACGGCATGGCCGTGGCGCAGGCCCAGCACAAGATCTGGGAGCTGGCGCAGCGGCTGGGCCAGCGCGGGGTGAAGGTGAAGTTCGCCATCCATCCGGTGGCCGGGCGCATGCCCGGGCACATGAACGTGCTGCTGGCCGAAGCGGGTGTGCCCTACGACCTGATCGCCGACATGGACGACATCAACCCGGAGTTCGCCAACACCGACGTGGTGCTGGTGATTGGTGCCAACGACGTGGTCAATCCGGTGGCACGCACCGACCCGGCCAGCCCGATCTACGGCATGCCGGTGCTGGACGTCGTCAATGCGCGCAACGTGGTGGTGATCAAGCGCGGCAAGGGCACTGGTTTTGCGGGCATCGAGAATGCGCTGTTCTACGCCGACAACGCCCGCATGCTGTACGGCGATGGTGCCGAAGCGGCAGCCTCGCTGGTCAGCGAGTTGAAGGCGCTCGACGGCGGGCATTGAGGCCGTACCGGTAGCGCCGGGCCATGCCCGGCGGCGTTTCGTGCGGACCGCTGCGCTCGCCGGGCATGGCCCGGCGCTACCCTCATCCACGCGTGACGTGGATCTGCGCGGTCAGCGCGCCAGCCAGGCGCCCACGGCCACGCCCAGCGCCAGCCACAGCCATTCCACCGCGCCATTGGCGAGGGCGATCAGGGTCCAGGCCAGGTGCGGGCCCATCCGCAGGGTCGCGTCCCACAGGTCCAGCCCGATCGAGCCGCCCATCCAGGCGCTGGCGATGGTCCAGTTGGCGACGGCGGTCACCAGCAGGGTGCCCAGCACGACCAGTGCAATGCGCAGCCGGCCCGGGCCCAGCGTACCCATGCGCAGCATGAACACCAGTTCCAGGGCGGTCACGACCGCCATCCAGCCGACCTGCCGGCCGGTCATCAGCGCCAGCACCATCCAGGCGAGGGGAGCAACAAGCAGGCCCAGCAACAGCATGATGGGCCAGAGCCAGGTCACGGTCCTGGCACGCGCGGCATTGGAGGACATCGAAGCTCCCTGAAGATCACCCACAGGATACTGTGGTTTGCCGCAGTGCACCGGCGGCGGCAGGGCGGCTGGGCTAGAATGCCGTCTTGCGTGGCCCCGGCCACGGCCCCATATCGGTCCCCATGTATTCCCGTAGCAGCGAACCTGTCCACTTCGAACGCGATTGCGAGGCCGTGATGGTCCCGCAGGGCGACACCGTGACCCTGCCCGCCGGCAGCTATGGGTACATCACCCAGGCGCTGGGCGGCAGTTATTCGGTGTTCGTCGAGGGCAACCTGTTCCGCATCGCCGGCAAGGACGGCGACGCCATCGGCAAGGAAGCGCCGGCACCGCTGGAACTGCCGGCCGACGCCACCGATGAACAGGTGGAACAGCTGGTATGGCAGCAGCTGCGCACCTGCTTCGACCCCGAAATTCCGGTGAACATCGTCGAACTGGGCCTGGTCTACGAGGTCGAGATCAAGCACCTGGACGAAGGCAAGCGCGAGATCGATGTGAAGATGACCCTGACCGCACCGGGTTGCGGCATGGGCGAGATCCTGGTCGACGACGTGCGCAGCAAGCTCGAAATGATCCCGACGGTGGCCGAGGCCGACGTCGACCTGGTGTTCGACCCGCCGTGGAACCAGCACATGATGTCCGAGGCGGCCCGGCTCGAGACCGGCATGCTTTGACCCACGGCCCGCAGTGACGCGGGCCCGGCAATACCCGCAACCAGAACAGGAAATCTCCGGTGTCCCAGTCCATTCCCAGCTTCGCCGTCACCCGTTCGGACCACCCGCGCAGCGCTGAAGAGCGCGCCAAGATCCTGGAGAAGCCGGGCTTCGGCCTGCACTTCACCGATCACATGGTGGAAGTGCGCTGGGACAAGGACACCGGCTGGCACAACGCCAGCGTGCGTGCCTACGGCCCGCTGCAGCTGGACCCGGCCGCGGCCGTGCTGCACTACGGCCAGGAGATCTTCGAAGGCATCAAGGCCTACCGCCATGCTGACGGCTCGATCTGGACCTTCCGCCCGGATGCCAACGGCCGTCGCCTGCAGCGTTCGGCGCAGCGCCTGGCGCTGCCGGAACTACCGGTGGAGATCTTTGTCGAATCGCTGAAGCAGCTGATCGCCGTCGACAGCGACTGGGTGCCGTCGGCCGACGAGTCGAGCCTGTACTTCCGCCCGTTCATGATCGGCGATGAAGCCTTCCTCGGCGTGCGCGGTGCGCACAAGGCCGGCTACTACGTCATCGCCAGCCCGGCCGGCCCGTACTTCGCCAAGGGCGTTGCCCCGGTGTCGATCTGGCTGTCTACCGAATACGCGCGTGCGGCCAAGGGCGGCACCGGTGCTGCCAAGTGCGGTGGCAACTACGCCGCCTCGCTGCTGCCGCAGCAGAAGGCGCAGGCACAGGGCTGCTCGCAGGTGCTGTTCCTCGACCCGGTCGAAGGCAAGTACCTGGAAGAACTGGGCGGCATGAACGTGTTCCTGGTCTACAAGGACGGCACGCTGGTCACCCCGGAACTGTCGGGCAGCATCCTCGAGGGCATCACCCGCGAGAGCATCCTGCAGCTGGCCCGCGACCGCGGCATGAAGGTCGAAGAACGCAAGGTCAGCATCGACGAGTGGAAGGACGGCGTCGCCTCCGGTGCGATCAGCGAAGTGTTTGCCTGTGGCACCGCCGCGGTGGTCACCCCGATCGGCCAGCTGAAGGGCGAGGGCTTCTCGGTGGGCGACATCAACGCCCCGGCCGGCGAGGTGACCATGTCGCTGCGCAAGGAACTGACCGACATCCAGTACGGCCGCCTGCCGGACCGCCACAACTGGCTGGTCAAGCTGGGCTGATCGCCCACATCGAATCGTAGAGCCGGGCCCGCGCCCGGCTGCGCTTCTGGAAAGCCCGTCCCCGCGACGGGCTTTCTGCATTTCAGGCCAAGGGGGTCAGATCCCTTTCCGCGTGAAAAAGGATTTGACTCCGGATCGGCGGACGCCGATGTCGGCAAAGTCATTCCGGGACATGTGATGGCCCAGTCAGGTCTGTGCAGGACGCGAGAAAGTTCCTTCACCTTCACAAACCCTTGACCCGAAAAGTCTCAGAACGAACATTTCATCTAGCTGAAAAGACGCTGAAAATCTTGTGGTGTCCGGTTTCGGCCATTAGCGTCATCTGCACGGCGGATCGTTAGGGGGATCCGCTGGCTCGCCGGACTTCGAACCTCGCCAATGCAAGCCAGCCCAGGGTTCGGGCCGGTGCTTCTGCCGATTCCGGCATTCACACCACAAGAAAGGGAAATACGATGTCCCAGGTAACGCAACCGCGTGTGCGTCGAGTGTGGGTGGTCCTTGGTGCGTCCGTTCTGTCATCGCTGCTGCTGGCCACGCCTGCGCTGGCCGGCGATGTCCAGCTCAGCGGCCTGCAGTCCGCGCCGACCCACCAGCGTTTCATCGTGAAGTACCGCGACGGCAGTGCGCCGGTGGCCAACACCACCGCACTGGCCTCTTCACTGAAGAATGCCGCCGCCGGCCTGGCCAGCAGCCAGGGCCGCGCACTGGGCCTGCAGCAGGTCCGCAAGCTGGCCGTCGGCCCGACCCTGGTCAGGACCGATCGCCCGCTCGACCAGGCTGAATCCGAGCTGCTGATGCGCAAGCTGGCCGCCGATCCGAACGTGGAGTACGTCGAAGTCGACCAGATCATGCGCGCGACGCTGACCCCGAACGACACCCGCTTCAGCGAACAGTGGGGCTTCGGTACCTCCAATGCGTCGATCAACGTGCAGCCGGCCTGGGACAAGTCGACCGGCACCGGCGTGGTCGTGGCGGTGATCGACACCGGCATCACCAACCACCCCGATCTCAACGCCAACATCCTGCCCGGCTACGACTTCATCAGCGACGCCGCGATGGCGCGCGATGGTGGCGGTCGCGACAACAACCCGAACGATGAAGGCGACTGGTACGGCGCCAACGAGTGCGGCTCGGGCATCCCGGCCTCCAACTCCAGCTGGCACGGTACCCACGTCGCCGGCACTGTGGCGGCAGTGACCAACAACAGCACCGGCGTGGCCGGTACCGCGTTCAACGCCAAGGTTGTGCCGGTGCGCGTGCTCGGCAAGTGCGGCGGTTACACCTCCGACATCGCCGACGCGATCGTATGGGCTTCCGGCGGCACCGTCAGTGGCGTGCCGGCCAATGCCAATCCGGCTGAAGTCATCAACCTCTCGCTGGGTGGTGGCGGCAGTTGCTCCACCACCTACCAGAATGCGATCAATGGCGCTGTCGGCCGTGGCACCACCGTGGTGGTCGCCGCCGGCAACAGCAACACCAACGTGTCCTCGTCGGTGCCGGCCAACTGCCCGAACGTGATTGCCGTGGCGGCCACAACCTCGGCCGGCGCGCGTGCCAGCTTCTCCAACTACGGCACCGGCATCGACATCTCGGCACCGGGCCAGAGCATCCTGTCCACGCTCAACACCGGCACCACCACGCCGGGCAGCGCCAGCTACGCGTCGTACAACGGCACCTCGATGGCGGCGCCGCATGTGGCCGGCGTGGTTGCGCTGATGCAATCGGTCGCGCCAAGCCCGCTTAGCCCGGCGCAGGTCGAGAGCATCATCAAGAGCACCGCACGCCCGCTGCCGGGGTCATGCTCGGGTGGCTGCGGTGCCGGGATCATCGACGCCAACGCTGCGGTGTCCGCGGCCATCAACGGGGGCGGCACTCCGAATCCGGGCGGCAACGTCCTGCAGAACAATGTGCCGGTCACCGGCCTGTCGGCCAGCAGTGGTTCATCGCTCAGCTACACCGTCAATGTCCCGGCCGGCAGCAGCCAGCTGCGCGTGGCGATCAGCGGCGGCACCGGTGACGCCGACCTCTACATCCGCCAGGGCAGCGCGCCGACCGACACGGTGTACACCTGCCGTCCGTACCTGAGCGGCAACAGCGAGACCTGCACGGTGAACAGTCCGGCCGCCGGTACCTGGTATGTGCGGGTGAAGGCGTACAGCACTTTCTCGGGCGTGACCCTCAACGCCCAGTACTGAGCCCAAGTCCCTCTCCATGGGCACGCCCCGGCCCAGGCCGGGGCGTTCTTGCATGGGGCCGGCGGTGGTACGTGCCGCCGCGCCATGGTGGGTGCCGACCTTGGTCGGCACGCTGTTCCTCAGACCGATTCGAAGCGGTTCGCGGCCACGTTCTTGCGCACGTGCTGCGGGTCGAAAATGCGGCCGTTCATGGCGATGTACACGCCGCTCGGCAGCGACTGCACCGCACCGATCGCACAGCCGATGTTGAACTCCGCATCCGAGCCGCGGAAGCGTGCCGGGCTCAGTGCACCGGTCATCACGATGGTCTTGTCCGGAATCGTCGCCAGCACCTTGCCGGTCTGCACCATCGAGTCGGTGCCGTGGGTCACCAGCACGTGCCGGGTCGGCTGCGCGGCGATGGTGGCGCGGATCAGCTCGCGGTCCTCATCGTTGATGTGCAGCGAATCCTTGCGCAGGATCGGAATCACGTTGAAGCGGAACGTCACGCCCAGCTCGCGCAGGATCATGCCGATCTGCGGATCGCCGATCTGGTAGTCCGACTTGTCGTCGAAGTAGATCTTGTCGATCGTGCCACCGGTGGTGACGACCAGGAGCTCTTCCATCATGTGCATGCGCGAAACCAGGACAGGTGCAGCGGCGCGGGGCCGGGAGCACAGATGATACGGCCCGGCGGGCGCAGCGTCAGCGTCGCTTGCCGAAGCGGGCGCGCAGCCCTGGCAGGCTGGCGCTGAAGATCACCAGCAGGGCCAGTGTGATTTCGATCAGCGCCAGCCAGCGCGTCTGCGGGTGGCTCCAGGCGCTCATCACGCCGTGGCTGAACCAGCCCAGGGCCAGCACCGAGGCCCAGAAACCCGTCCTGCGCCATCCCAGGCGCAGCGCAATGGCCAGCGCGAGCGGTGGCGCGGTAAACACCAGCTGGGTGGCCAGCCAGTGCTTGTCATTGATGAACCAGCCGGCGAACAGCGCAGCCAGCCCCATCAGGGCCAGCAGCAGGACCGTGCGCTGCCCGGTGCTCATCGGGCCAACCGCTGCGCGATGTCGGCCACCCGGCGGCCAAGCGCGCGCGCAAGCACGGCTTCATCGTCGGTCGGCTGCGGGTCGTCGGCGGCACCGGCCACGTGGCTGGCGCCATACGGCGTGCCGCCACTGGTGGTGTGGCTCAGCGCCGGCTCGGTGAACGGGATGCCGACGATCACGCAGCCATGGTGCAGCAGTGGTACCTGCATCGACAGCAGGGTCGATTCCTGGCCGCCATGCATCGAAGCAGTCGAGGTGAACACCCCGGCCGGCTTGCCCGACAGGGTGCCGTTGACCCATTCGGCGCCGAGCCCGTCGAGGAAATGCTTCACCGGCGCGGCCATGTTGCCGAAGCGGGTCGGGCTGCCGAGCAGCAGGCCCTGGCATTCGGCCAGGTCCTGCACGCTCACGTAGGGGGCGCCATCGTCGGGCACCGGCGGCTGTGCGGTCTGGGTCACCGCAGCCACCGGCGGCACCGTGCGCAGGCGCGCGCTCATGCCAGGCACTTCGCCGACGCCCCGCGCGATCTGGCGCGCCAGCCGTGCCACCGAACCGCCCCGGCTGTAGTACAGCACCAGAATCTCGCCCATCGTGCCCGCTTCTCCTCGTCGTGTGGCCACCAGTATGGCTATCCTGCCAGCATTCCGCATCGGGTACCCTTTCGCCGATGGAACCTTTGGATACGCTCAACCTGTGGATGGAGCGCGCGCGGGATCGCGCACGGGCCATCAGTTTCGGCCGCTTCCTGTGGCATCGCTTCCTCGACGACCGCCTGTTCCAGGCAGCGGCGGCGCTGGCCTATACCACGGTGTTCGCGCTGGTGCCGCTGGCCATCGTGGTGTTCGGCGTGCTCTCGGCCTTCCCCGTTTTCGACCGCTGGAGCGACCAGCTCAGCGACTACGTCTTCTCCAACTTCGTGCCCAACGCCGCGCGCGCGGCCGAGGGCTACCTGCGGCAGTTCTCGGCCAGCGCCGGCCAGCTCACCGCCGCCGGCTTCATCGCGCTGGTGGTATCGCTGCTGATCACCCTCAACAGCGTGGAAGAGACCTTCAACCAGATCTGGCGGGTTGGCTCCACCCGGCCCAAGCTGACCCGCTTCCTGGTCTACTGGACCGTGCTGACCCTGGGCGCGATGCTCGCCGCTGCGTCGCTGGCGGTGTCGGCGCGGGTGTTCGCGTTGCCGTTGTTCGGTACCCAGGAGGGCCGTTGGCTGGCCGAACTGGCCCTGCGGCTGGCGCCGATCCTGATCGAGTTCGTCTGCATCACGCTGATGTTCCGGGTGGTGCCGCACCACACCGTGAAGTGGCGGCACGCGATACCCGGCGCGATTCTGGCGGCGGTGATCCTGGAGCTGGTGAAGTGGGGCATCGGGGCCTATCTGGGCAGCTTCCAGTCCTACCAGAAGCTGTATGGCACGGTGGCCTTCGTGCCGATCCTGCTGCTGTGGATCTACCTGTGCTGGGTGGCGGTGCTGCTGGGCGCATCATTGTCTTCGTCGATGGCGGCCTTCCGCTACCAGCCGGTGGAACTGCGCCTGCCGCAGGGGTATGAGTTCTATGGACTGCTTCGCCTGCTCGGCCGCTTCCAGCATGCACGGGCGAAGGGCAAGGGCCTGGCCGATGACGAGATCCTGCGGCTGGAGCCGATGCTGACCGATTCACTGCTGCAGGACCTGATCTGCAATCTGCAGGACATCGACCTGCTGCGCCGCGATGAGCGCGGCGAGTGGCTGCTGTCGCGCGATCTGGACCAGGTCAGCCTGGCCGATCTTTACGAATGCACCCAGCTGCGCATCCCGGTGGCCGAGCAGCACTTGCCGTATCGTGATGACAGCCTGGGACGTGCCGCATTGGCGGCGCTGGACGATCTGCGACTGCCCCTGCGTGAACGCCTGAAGCGCAGGGTCAGCGATATCTACACCGATTCCGGAGACATGCCATGACCCGCAAGACCCCGTTGCTGCTGCCGCTGGCACTGTTGCTGGCGCTGTCGGCCTGCAAGCCGGCCCAGGAGCCCACCCCCGCCAGCAGCCAGCCACCGGCACAGGCACCGACCCCGGCCACCCCCGCAGCGGTGGAGGAGACCCCGGCCGAACGTACCACCGCCGAGTTCCCGACGCTGAAGATGAAGGCGGTGGACGGCAGCGACTACGACCTGGCCGCGCACCGCGGCAAGTGGGTGGTGGTGAACTTCTGGGCGACCTGGTGTGCCCCGTGCCGCAAGGAGATGCCCGAGCTGTCGGCGCTGCATGCGATGCGCAGCAACATCGAAGTGGTCGGCCTGGCCTATGAAGACATCGAGGTGCCGGAGATGCAGTCGTTCCTGACCAAGCATCCGGTGACCTATCCGATCGTGATCGTGGACCCGTTCGATCCGCCGGCGGACTTCGCCACGCCACGCGGCTTGCCGTTGACGCACCTGCTGGATCCGCAGGGCAAGCTGGCGCACACGTTCCTTGGCCCGGTGACCGCCGCCGACATCGAAAAGCAGATCGCTGCTGCCAAGTAGGTTGGGTATCGGCAGGGCTGCGCCCTGCACCCGCCGAAACTTTCAAGCAAAGGCAACAGCAACTGCCAAAGTGCGATTTCCGTGTTGTGGCGGGGCGGTGTCGGAGTGCGGGGACGCCGCAAGTACGTCCATGTAGGCTTGGCAGCCGCATCCATGCGGCTGACACCCCGCACTCCGACACCG